>CAZEWV010000164.1:0-6310 GCA_964516025.1 uncultured Eubacteriales bacterium | reverse complement strand
AGGACAATCTCATGAATCCACCAGCGGCGGTTGGGATGTGTACCTGTTTGTTTGATCCGCAAATACTGAATTCTTCGAGGTGGAAATGTGATCTCCATCTTGTAATCTGAAAACAATGTGATCGTTTCCCGGGTTATTTGAGGGAAACTCTTTGAATTCTCTGTAAGAAGCTCCCAAAGTTGACCATCCTCTGAGCCTTCGACAACATAACCCCTTGGATAACTGAGAGGTTTGTTATTCATGAATAATTCAATTTTCCCCACTTCCCGGACCGCATGAAGATTGAGCTGGAAATAATCGCCATTTTTTAAAGGCTGCACCGTACTCCAACCTGTCGACATATCGCCATCGATAGCCCTGGAGGCCTGAACAAGATTAGAATTACTCGTGGCTGTCCAGCTCTGCTTTCCTACGACTTCTTGCTCAGTTATGGTCATCATGTCTTCCATTGGCAAGATTTGAAATAGATAATCGCCGTTTTTGTTGTCGATTTCTTTGATTTGATCCCCGTACTTCTTCAGCCCCAAAAGAGTCTCCACACCTTTTTCAGAGCGGAATCCCTGTGTGTGGACAATAACATAACCTACATCTAGATCCCTCAAAAGATTGATGGAAGCCTTGTTAGGAAAGGCTTCCATGGCCTCCCGCACAATTAAATATCCCGGGGGATTAAATCCGCAGTAGCCATTAACAATGGGTCTCCAGTGAAAAGTCGAATAGTACATATAGAAAGTATCGTAGGCCCTCCCCAGTCCTAAATTCGGCATAGGAAGTTCGATAAGAGCGGCATCCGAAGGTAGCTTTCTTACAGATGAATAGATAGCCGGAATTTTGTCTCCTACCTCAATGCCGACGAGCGGGAGAGGGATTGAGGCAAAATCCAGAAGGATAAGTGCCCCCAGTAGAGTTCCGAAGGCGATTTTTTTCTTATTTGATGAAAACCTCCTTGACCACTGCAAAAATCCATAACCTGCAAGCACCGATAAAGCCAGCATCACGGGGACAAAAAGACGACTGGGAACTCGTAAACTGCTGAATCCGGGAACCCATTTATAGAATAGCATGTATGGGCCCGTCATAATCTGACGATCCATAATCTTTATCATGGGACCAAAAGAAAGGAGCAGGGCGAAAATAGCCATCAGACCATAAAAAATTTTATGAGTTTTTCCCAGTGTTCTTAAAGACTTCACTTTAACAAAAGCCAAAACCACAAGAAAAACGGTAAAAAGTCCTGGATAGAGCTGCCATTCATGGGCTCCTTCTGAGCCAAAAAATCGTCCCCAAACAAGATTCCACTGCGGAACGGATAATAGATGTTGAAATTGGGCCGAATAAAGAATGACTTCTCTCAAATTACGTGTAAATATCATGGCTTTGTGCACTGTAAAATAGGGGAAATAAAAAGGGATCAAAATCACAAAACAAATCAGGGATAAAAGGAACATTTTGATCCAGAATATCGCCGTCTTATAAAGGCGGGTTTTCCATGCATAATAGAAAACAAAAATTCCAACAAACAACGTTGTGTAGACTCCATAGTAGCCACAGCACAAAACCTGGAGAACATAGAACACTCCCACGGCAATCAGATTTTTAGTTGTGGGATTTTTAAAAAATTTATGTAAGAACAAGAAAAGAAATGCCATCCAGGCAAAGAAAAGGATCTCGAGATGACTGATATGAGCAAATCTATATGGGAAAAAGGCAAAGATAATCCCTGATACCATAGAAGCCTGCCGGGACCCGGTCAGATAAAAAACAAGGGCATACATACCCCATGCACAGAGGAAAAAAGACAAAATAAAAAGAAAATTGTAAACAAAAACAAAATTTCCACTCAGTGCTGCAATCGGAGCAGCAAGAAGAGACAGTCCAAGAATATGATCTGCATAGAGCAAGGTCTTCTGATGAGGAAAAAATATGTTAGTATCCCAGAGATTATTGAAACCTGTGCTGAAAGTATGGGATGTCCAGGAAAGGATCCAGATGGTAAAGAGAGGATCTCCCAGATCCGAAGGCACATGATCAGCCATATGAAAGACAAGAGGATAGGTCATCAAGACAGAGAACAGAGCAAGCATCACTATGGGAATTACGTGATTTTTTTTTGTTCTGCCCCGGTTTAATCCCCTAGTCATGTTTTCAGCTGCTCCAAATACATTTTTCTGACTTTTTTAAAGAAATTTTGATAACTCTCTGTTTTGAAGTCAGGATAAGTCCACTCCAATGTTCGGATATCATTTTTTCCAAACTGAAGTTCCAGATGAGCATATATACCGTGTTGAAGGGGAACACGGTGGGCAAAGTCCTTTGCGGTGGCCATAAAAAGAGAAGAGGCTGAAAGAAATCCGGGATCTAAATTTATGATTCTTTGAGTTGTCCCGGATTCCAGTTTCAACTCTTCTTCGAGTTCATTTGTACGGATTTTGATTTCACTGAGATTTTCGGGTGGAATGAGTTCCTTGAAGCTTAAAAATTTCCTTTTTAAATTAGCCCCCATCTCTTTTTTATAATAATCCGTAAAAGTGAAAGTGATTAACGGGCTAAAAAAATCGATAGGACCATAAATGTCGCTAAGAAAGTCCTCTGCTTTTTCGAAGGCCTTGTTTTGAGAAGAGATCATCCCACAGATCAATTTAACGGGAACAAAGGTTTTGGCTTCCGTCATGAGTCTTTTTCTGAAGAATAGTCATAAACAAATCACCTGTCAAACCGATTTCTTGTCGGGATTGATAATCCTGCAACATTTATATACCATTTAGAATAATGCACACTCCCCAAATTTCCGGCTATCATGGTAAAATTCTCGAGGTTGATCTCACCCGATCAGAAGTCCAAATCCTTCCTCTTCAAGTGGAGATCATAGAAGATTATCTTGGAGGCAGAGGTTTGGCTACCCGAATTTTATGTGACCACATTGATCCCGGCTGTGATCCGCTGTCCAGCGATAATGTTCTTGTTATTGCGACCTCTCCCCTCCTTGGAACGGCAGCGCCTACAGCCTGTCGAGGCCATATGGTCTTTAAGTCCCCCCTTACAGGAGTCATCGGCAGTCCGAACTGCGGGGGAACCTGGGCTCACGCATTTAAATACGCAGGATACGATGCCTGCATCCTGAAAGGTAGAGCGGCTGCACCTGTATATATTGATATATGTCCGGATAAAGTTGAAATTCTTTCTGCCACACATTTATGGGGATTAGACGTTCCCAAAACCGTCGATCTCCTCAGCACCGAAAAAACGCTAGGTCGGCAATCCCGCATTTTATGTATTGGTCCGGCAGGTGAAAATAGGGTACGGTTCGCGGCTGTAATGAACGATAAAAATAGAGCCTACGGCCGCGCAGGTCCAGGCGCCGTTTTCGGCAGTAAAAACCTCAAAGCCATCCGCGTGTCAGGCCGGAAAAAAATAACAATAAAGAACAAGGAAACATACAAATCCGGATTGGAGCAGGCCAGATATCTGATAAAACAGGCACCCGTGACCAAGCGTCTCCTACGCGAACTAGGCACTTCCGGACTCTTAAAACTCATTGATGTCATAGAAATGCTACCTCACAGAAATTTTCAGGATAACATCCACAGTGAGGAAAATTTAGACCAGGTATCCGGAGAGGCCTTAAAAAAGAATATTCTGGAAAGGGTTGGCGGATGCCACGGCTGCCCGATCGCATGCAAAAGACACACGCGTGTAGGAACTAAGAAAGGAGAAGGCCCGGAATACGAGACAATGGTGATGACCGGTCCCAATTGTGATATCTACAATTTGAAAACGATCGCTCGAGCCAACTATCTCTGTAATGAGTTGGGGATGGACACGATAAGTTTTGGTGGAACAGTAGCCTGTGCAATGGAACTTTATGAGAGAGGCATTATCGATTCAAAGGATACAGACGGAATAGCTCTAAAATTCGGACATGCAGACATTCTCGAAGATTTGGTAGAAAAAATTGCATTTCGTCAAGGTTTCGGAGATGTTCTGGCGGAGGGATCTTTCCGCCTAGCCAGCACTTATAATCACCAGGAATATTCGATGTCCATAAAAAAGCAGGAGATTCCTGCCTATGATCCTCGTGCCTCCTTCACTCAATCTCTGGGCTATATGACGTCTCCTTCCGGAGCATGTCATCTTCGCGGTGGATATGCTGTATCACTGGCCTTTTTCTCCGGAACCAAGGAAATCCCCCGGTACAGCCTTTTGCAGTCCCCAATCGCAATCCGGAATATGCAGAACCTGGGCATCATTCAGGACAGCCTTGGTATATGCAGGTTTACCGGATTTGCTTTTTCAACAGGTCCATGGGCCCGGATGGTCACTGGAGTGACAGGTTTAGAATTTTCAACTGCAAAATTGGAGGAAGTGGCCAACAGAGTGGCAACCTTGGAAAGGGTATTTAACATCAAAGCCGGCATGACTAGAGACGATGACACGCTACCCGAACGATTCAACACTGAGTCTATTGTTGTAGAAGGAAAAGAAAGAGTCGTTTCAAAGTCAATAATGGAGCGAATGAGGAAAGATTACTACGAGGTTCGAGGCTGGGATTCCATGGGTCACCCGGAGCCAGAATTGATCAAAAGTTTAGGTATAACCTTGGTGTAATAGTGAAAACCGCAAACAAATGGAAGGTCAGCGATAAACTTATATCGATGTTTCAAGCCGTCGGCCAAGCGCTCCTGCAGATGGACCTTGAAGACAGCCACAGTGGGAATATCGCGATGCGCTGGACGGATGACAAAGGACAGGATCGGATTGCTATCACCTCAACAGGTTCCCAAAAAGGCAGCCTTAAACCCGAACATATCTGCCTGCCTTCGATCAAAGACACAGACTTTGGCTATTATAAGGCCTCATCAGAAACCGATATTCATGCCAAAATTCTATCCCTTTCCGGTGCCAATGCATCTATTCACGCGCACACAAAAGATTTAACAATTGTAACCCTGGACGATGAGGATAAACCCAATAAACCCGAAGATTTTATTCCCATAGATCCGCTCGGCCACTTTTTTTTAAACGGTCGGGTTCCTGTGGACTGGGTAGAAATCCCTTCAGGTTCTCCGGAGATGACTAGGATAATCCCTGAAAGGTTAAATTTGTTTCCCGCTACGGTGATTCAGGGACATGGGACATTTGTCAAGGGCCGCAGCCTGAAGGAGGCCCTTTTTCTTTCCTGCATCGCCAATAATTCCGGATATATCGTTCTGCTGGCTAAACGTCAAAATACAGATATCGAAACAATTCGCCAGCAAATTTTCTCAAATCCAGACATGTCTTTTCCCTTTTTTCCTTCTAGATATTCCGATTTAAAAGATTCACGGTGTGATTTTCCTAAAGAAGACGAACTCATTGAAGAATTCCGCATTACCGGCACCAGAATATTTGAATCCCGCCTATCCCCTTTTCATACGGGGTCCATATCTGTCCGCGGTGTCCGAACAATGTTTTATGCACCCAAGGCTTCCATGCCCAGGCAGCTCGGCGGCCCCCTTTTAGAAGTTTCCCTTATCGATTTACCGGAAGATACTCCTGAAGCAAAACTCCATAAAGCCATTTACCAAAACACCCATTTCCAGACAGTATTACACTGTTATGTGCCTGAAGCAGAATCTCATGCTCATTTTGTCTATCCGGGTGAAGAGGCACCAACCGATCGGATCGTCGCCATCGATGCCGAGGGAAGTTTTCTCTACCTCGTCATCCCTATCGTTTCACCTCAAACAGATACTGATACACTCATCAAGCTCCTTCATGATTATAAGGTAGTGATTGTCAGGGGAGGAGGCGTGTGGGCCGTTGGAGAGCAATCTCTATCCGAAGTCCTCCATCACCCCTCTTCTGTCCGTGAGATATGCCTTTACCGAATAGGAGCCTTCGAAAGAGGTTTAGACTTGAGAAAACTCGAACCGGAAAAAGCGAAAAATTGGTAGGTCCGCAAGTCTTAGTCCCGTTGGCTCAAAATTTGATCCTCATAATCCTTTACTGACTTCATCCATTCGCCGGCGGGGGGGACATTTTTTTTAAGGCAATAGTAATCCCATACAGCCCCAAAAGGCATTGTCTTAAGTTCCTCAAGAATGGCCAGACGGGAAAAATGGTCATCTCCGCTTTCCATACTTCGTAAAAGTTCGATAGGTTCAAGCAGTGCAAATAAGAAACTTTTTAGGGTCGCTCTAACGCCCACAATCCAGGCCCCTACACGGTTCATACTGGCATCAAAAAAATCCAAGGCCACATGGACCTTGTCTACCATGTTCCCCCGGACAATCTCTTCGGCGATGTGTCTCAGATCGTCATTCAAAATGAC
>CAZEWV010000163.1:0-6311 GCA_964516025.1 uncultured Eubacteriales bacterium | reverse complement strand
TTCCCGTAGACTCAATCGTCAACCTCTGTCCGGTTTATGATCGTCCATTCGAACGTCCCACCTATCTAGATCAAATGACTCACATCGGCCATCTTCCTCTCCCCGATGATTTCAACCATACTCTCTTAAGTCTTTTGACATCCCCGACTTTAGCCGATAAAGAATGGGTTTTCCGCCAATACGACCATATGATTCAAACCAACACGGTTATTCTCCCCGGAGCGGATGCCTCTGTGATCCGGATTAAGGGCACCAAAAAGGCTCTCGCCATCACCCTCGATGGCAATCCTCTGTATTCCTATCTGGACCCAAAGACAGGAGGGAAAATAGCCGTCGCCGAAGCCTGCCGGAACCTCAGCTGTGTGGGAGCCTCTCCGGTGGGTGTCACAAACTGTTTAAATTTCGGCAACCCTGAAAAACCGGAAATCATGTGGCAGTTCAAAGAGGTCATTGAGGGAATATCCGAAGCTTGTATGGCCTTCGACATCCCTGTGACAGGCGGAAATGTCAGTTTCTATAACGAAACAGATGGATATCCCATTCACCCCACACCCGTTCTGGGCATTGTCGGGATCATTCCAAACATTGATCAATTAATTGGTCCTGGATTTACGGACAGCGGAGAGATCATCGTTCTTTTGGGTAACAACAGGAATGAAATAGGAGGCACGGCCTACCTGAAATCTCAATTCCAACTGGAAAAAGGGCGGCCGCCTCAAATCAATTTGGAAGAAGAGAAGCGCGTCCAGGAACTTTGCCTGGAAGCCATTGGTAAGGGGCTTCTCGCATCCGCCCACGATATTTCTGAAGGAGGGCTTGCAGTCTGCCTCTTTGAATGTGCTTTTCTCAGCACACAAAAAATAGGATGTTCTGTCCGTCTTTCCGAAAATATTCGAGCGGATTCTCTTCTTTTTGGGGAGACCCAATCAAGAATCCTCGTGACAACACCATCCCTTCACTTGTCCCGGCTCTTAGACCTAGCCAAAGATAAAGGTGTTTCCGCTAGAAAAATCGGCGTAATCGGCGGCACAAATATAAGGATTGACATTCAGGACAATACGCTCATCGATCTCAAAGTCCAAACCGCTTTTCAGGCCTGGAAGAAGGCTATCCCCGAGTCATTCAAAATCCGTTAGTGCCAACCCTGCTCTTGATAATTTTTAGTTGAAAGATTAAACTGACTGCATCTCCGATGAAACGAATCAGAGTCTTAATCTTATTCCTTTTATTCACACTCCTTTTCATTCCCTACACCTACGCCGTAGACATCAGCATCAAATTCTCAGGGGGACGCAGCTTTTTTAATCTTCAGAGCATCAACCGCCTTATGGATGACTGGGCTTTATGGAAGCAAAAGGATACCGAAGCACACGCCGATTGGACGTACATCGGAGGGAACGTGTCAGAACTCCGCTCTGGATTCGACTTTGCTACCGAAATTTTAGTAGCTGTCACTTCAAGAATCACTGTCGGAATTGGAGCCGGATACATCTACAACGAACTCGTTGAAGACAAAACCGCACTGACCATTGAAAGAGTTGTGGGAACCTTTCTTGATGTCAAACCCATTAAGATCAGCGCTCTACCTTTCACAATTTCAGGATATTATTTCTTTCCTCTCAGCAGCCGCTCAAGACTCTTTGTGATGGGAGGCGCAGGACCAATCTGGGGAAAATATGTCGAAAGAGAGGGACGGCGTCTGACAACAAAAGACAATTTCAATTATCAGTCATTCCAGCGGACGTCCGGACGAGGGTCAATTATCCTTGCTGGATTCGGATTTGAATACGAATTTGAACCCGGATTGCGCCTCTTTTTCGAAGGGTTAGGAAGGATGTGTCAAATCAGTGATTTTCAAGGAGAAAATAATCAGGAAGAGATAGGAACTCTGTATTATTTTGAAGAATACATTCAAGATTTCGAGTTATGGCAGGCTAAAAATCAAATTAAAGAGACAGCACCCTCTGGAGAAAACTACAGATCTGTCCAGAAGGCAACCTTTGAACTCAGTGGTTTATTGATAAGAATTGGATTAATTATTAAATTTTGAGAGGACACGTGTCAGAAAATAACTACCGGAGTCCAAAAAAAAAGGGGAAAATTGCCGTTTTTCTTTCCGGGCGAGGTTCAAATTTTCTCGCCATCCATGATGCAATCCTGGCCGGAACAATCCATGCGGAAATTGTTTTGGTCTTCAGCAATAAAAAAGAAGCCCACGGACTGCGGATCGCTGAGGAAAGAAATCTGGAAACTCTACATCTGAATCCAAAAAATTATGCACCGAGAGAGGATTACGAAAGAGCGATTATCGAAGAGCTGAAAAAAAGGGATATTGATCTTATCTGCCTTGCTGGATATATGAAAATCCTAAGCCCCTTGCTCTGTGAAGAATTCTTAAACAAAATCATCAATATTCATCCGGCACTACTGCCATCTTTTCCGGGACTGCACGTCCAACAAAGCGCTATCGACTGGGGAGTCCGGTTCTCAGGAGCCACCGTCCACTTTGTCACCCCTGATGTGGACATGGGCCCGATAATACTCCAGGCCGTTGTTCCTGTTCTCCAGGACGACACGGAAGACACCCTGAGCGAAAGGATACTCAAAGAAGAGCACAAAATTTATCCGGAATCCGTGAGACTCTACTTCGAAGGGAAACTGGAGATAAAGGGACGCCGTGTCTGCATCTTGTAACCGTGGAAGGAAAAACAATGAAATCAGTCGAAGAACAGTTTGAATACTTAAGGAAAGGCTGTGTAGATATCATCCAAGAGGACGAACTCAAAGCCAAGCTCTCCCGCTCGATTAAAGAAAAAAAACCTTTGAAAGTTAAAACCGGATTTGATCCCACTGCCCCCGACATTCATGTCGGACACACCGTGCTTATCCGAAAGATGAAGCACTTTCAGGACATGGGTCATGATGTCATATTTCTCATTGGAGATTTTACAGGCCTCATTGGCGATCCCTCGGGACAGTCTGTGACACGTCCTCCGATGACGCGAGAGCAAATCAAAAAAAACGCAGAAACCTATAAAACACAAATTTTTAAAATTCTCGATCCGGAAAAAACCATCATCGATTTTAATTCCCGTTGGCTCGGAAAACTGACGAGTTTCGACATCATCAACCTTATGGCCAAATACACTGTGGCCAGGATTTTAGAGAGAGATGATTTTTCTAAACGTCTCAAAAACGGCCAACCCGTTTCATCCCATGAGCTCCTCTACCCGCTTATGCAGGCCTATGACTCCGTCGCGCTCGAGGGCGATGTCGAGCTTGGAGGAACCGATCAGAAGTTTAATCTTCTCGTGGGAAGGGACATACAGCGGGAATACAACCAGGAACCCCAGATCGTCATGACCATGCCTCTCCTTGAAGGACTTGATGGTGTTGAAAAGATGAGCAAATCGCTCAACAATTATATCGGAATCACCGAACCCCCAAATGAGATATTTGGAAAAATCATGTCAATTTCAGATCCCCTCATGTTTCGCTATTACGAGCTTTTAACAGATACCTCGGCATCTCAGGTAAGCCAGTGGC
The DNA here is from genome assembly GCA_964516025.1 of uncultured Eubacteriales bacterium. Taxonomy (GTDB): domain Bacteria; phylum Acidobacteriota; class Aminicenantia; order Aminicenantales; family Aminicenantaceae; genus JAUWVG01. The sequence goes on along the minus strand of CAZEWV010000163.1, from coordinate 2,765 downwards.
AGCAGGACATCCAGGACAACACAATCAATCCAAGAGACCTCAAAGCACAGCTTGCAAAAATAATCGTCCGTGATTTCTGGAGTGAAGACGATGCAAAAAAAGCGGCGCAGGAATTCGACAGGATCTTCAAACAAAAAGAACAACCTGAAAACATGCAGGAGATTGAACTTAAAAACTCTGCAGTGCCTCTCATTGACCTGCTCATCGAGCAGAACATCCTACAATCCCGGGGAGAGGCAAAACGTTTGATCCGTCAGGGAGGGCTTTATCTCGACGGACAAAGAGTGGAAGATATCAGACAAATTCTCGACATCGACTCAAAAAATCAAATCATCCTCAAGGTCGGAAAAAGGAAATTTTTTAAACTGATCGCTAAGAAACAAAAAAAATAAATATAAAGAGAGGATTCGAGGGGTCGAGTGACTTGTTTAAGAATTAAAAAAAAAGAAAATTTGGAAGAGAATTTTTGAAACATTTTCTGTAGAAAATTTCTGGTCAAAGCCATGAAACAAAAAATGTTGTTTGTTCTATTCATTTTCCTTTTCCAGCCCCATTTTTCCACCGCTGCAATCAGACCGATTTTTATCCTCGGTCTTGGAAGCGGATATTCTATGATCTTGGATGGACAAATGAGATCAAATGAATATGTGTACGACACTCTTATAGATTTCAAAGAAAAAGTACGACTGAAAAACCTCTGGAGATTTACCCTTCAGACGTATGTGCTACCAGATGTCGGAATAGAGGTAGAGTATACTCACCAAAAAGCCAATTATTTCTCCGAATTAAAGTGGTATGGATGGTGGTATATGACTAAGGATGAATCTTTTTATGTCCCTATTAACCATTTCGAAGACGCCTACTGGAGTCCATGGAGTCTCAAATCCTATAGTGTTGGGTTCATCATCGGAGGAAACCGCCCGCTGTTTGGAGATCTGTTTCCTTACGCGATTGCAGGAATCGGTTCTTATAAAATAAAAGGAGATCCGGAACTTTTTTTGAACCGCACGCGCCTTGGCTCAATCACCCAGGGAATGATAATCAAAATAGGTGGCGGTGTGAGGCATAGAATTTTGCCCTTTCTGGGATTAAACTTAAGAATTTCAGGCGTTACAATTAGGAGCCGCGAATCACACATCGGCGAGACCGTCTATATGGGGCCCGACCAACTTGATCTTGATAGGTTTAATAAAACAGGACAGATCGTAAGAATTGGGGCTGTGTTGTCAAAGTCATTCACTTATCTCAGCATTGAAATTAATTTGGAAATTATCCTTAAAATGCCCAAGAGGACAGACAAATAATGCCCTGTTCAGGTGTCACAATTCGGGTGGCTTTAATTTAGGAGGACAGCCGAAAATATCCTGGTAAATTTCCGGATAGACATCTTTCCCGCCGATCAAGAGACAGGTGAGGGGCATCACCTTTTTGGCTAAATCGTTCATGGTCCTCACGACATCCTTGATGTCCCATTGGGCCGAGGCATCCTCCCTAAGCCTAGATATATGGTAAAATTCCCGCGCATTGACTTTGATCAAAACCCTTCTCCTGTGGGCATTGGTCAACACATAATCGGCTCCTCGAGAGGTCTTTTTTCTAAGCAAATTGAAGGCTTCGTCTGTTCTTTCAATGATATCCATAAAGTCTTTTTCGGCCCCTATCTCCAGGATTGAAAGAGGAATGGTCACCCCAAGATCAGGATTATAATTTTGAGCCGTGAGCGTAGCCATCCGATGGCGTTTAAACTGAGCAAAACATGTGGCAGATATAACCAGCTCAAAAACCAGGTCCACATGCTCGAACTCGCGCAAAACAGAATCGAAGAATTCCATTTTCTGCATTGCTGTTTTAACAATCTCTTTTTTTTCCTCTAAAGATAGGCGGCTGGCGTGCTGCTGACACAAGAAATAGGAAAAATCAGTCGATGTATGCAGAAGAGCGGATACAAGCTTAGTATCCGGATCTTCCGTAAAACCAACAAGACGAACGGATTGTTCGTCCGGATGAGACGTAGAACCCGTCAATCCTGAGGCCTTCTCTTTTAGAGCCACATAGGTCTTGGCGTCAAAATCATTGGCCTCTGTAAAAAGAATGATGGACGGAGCGACATCCTTGACCAAGCCATAAATTTTAAGGCTGAGTTCATCCAGCTCTGCTAAAGGGTGCGAAGCGAACCGGCGGATCATAAACTCCAGATTTCTTGCATTAATCGTCAGCCCCAGCTGTCCTTCAGTAGCCAGGCAAACAATGTACCGGGCGTCTTCAATGGCCCATCCCTTCAAAAGAGTGTGTTTTTTCTGATTCTCAGCAAGTTCCTTGTTTTTGTTGAAAACAAAAGGTTCGAGTTTCTGATGAAGGCTATGGTACAAATCATTCTGTGCTCTGACTGTATTAAAAAAAATATCCTGCAAACCGGACTTTTTGATTTCTTCAGGAAGAACGATATCTTCCGAGAGTTTGATATACCGCTGTGATTTTTCAGTGTAAGAACATAGCCTGAATTTTTCAATCTCTTCGATCGCCAAACGGCTGACCATGATGATGTCAAAATTGAAAACAGCGTGCTCAGCCACAGAATGATGCCCCATCTTAAAAATGATGTTTTGATTGGATCTCCGAGACCTGCCCACTTCCTGCCTGGCAATAGCCCGCAGTTCGTTTATGGGACGGGGATCTCTGGAAATCCGGGCATAGGCGGCAGAAAGTGTCTCAGGTGTGACGTCCTCTCTGGGAGGAGAATTTTTTTTTAGATCTTCGATGACCTC
>CAZEWV010000162.1:0-6414 GCA_964516025.1 uncultured Eubacteriales bacterium | reverse complement strand
CAGAGTAAAAACAGAGGCCGCCGCAGCGACCCAGAAAAGAATTCCGGCGAACATGGCAAAAGTGAAAAGCTGTTCGAAAGTACCTGATAACGCCAAAACACAAGCCCACAGTGCTTGAAAGATAATGGATATTGAGGGAGTTTTAAAACGGGGATGTATCCGTGCCACCTGTTTAAAAAAAAGTCCGTCCCGGGCCATCGCATAATAGACTCGTGGACCGACAAATATCGCTCCGTTGAGTGCGCCTAAAACGGAAATGAGAACCACAGCAGACATGATTCCGGAGGCGGCCGTTCCAAAGAGTGAACCCGCCGCGTGTTCTGCGATGGGGACAACACCGGTCATTTTTTCTAGAGGCAATGCCAGAAAATAAACAACGTTAGTTAAAACATAAAGGAGAGTGATCCCAGCAGTACCGAAAATCAGTGTATAGGTGAGATTTTTCTTGGGATTTTTGATCTCTCCCGCAACATAGTTAATATTATTCCAGCCGTCAAACGCCCAAAACACGGCTATCAACGCCACCCCCAGCCCTGTTATAAGCTGGCCAAGATTCAGACCGGAAGGATTTAAAGTCAGTTGAACGGGAATGGTGTTTCCAATAATCACAGCCAAGAGTATTAAAAGAACAATCGTTCCTATTTTAACTACAGTGAGGACGTTTTGAATGGACTTCCCCAATCCAACACCGACATAATTGAAGGCGGAAAGAAGAAGAATCACAGCCAAAGCGACAAGATGGCCCGCGGAAAGAGAATAAGTGAACGTCTTCCCAAATAAAACGATATTTTTAACAAATATCAGATTGTCCGTCGAGAATGAAGGGACAAAACGGCCGAAATACTCGGCGAATGCCATTCCCAGTGCCGCTATGGATCCGGGCATGTTCACCAAAAACAATTTCCAGCCGAATAAAAATCCCGGCAGCGGGCCGTAAGCTTCCCTGAGATAGATATACTGTCCTCCGGCCTCCGGGAGAGCCGCACCCAATTCCGCATAGGTCAACGCTCCGAACCATACAAGAACTCCTCCAATAAGCCATGCTAAAAGAATCAAAGGGACCGAAGGGATGGACTTGGCCATGATCCCGGTTGTGAGAAAAATCCCGGAGCCGATTACAATTCCTACCATCATCATTGTGGAATCGAACAGGCCTAGACGCCTTTCGAGACCTTTCCGGGAATCCGTCACAGGACTTGTGGTTTTCAAGTGAATGAAATTATTGTATCAAACGGATATTGAAGGGATAGCGATATTTTTCCCCTTCGCTGGCTTTGACAGTTGCCATTACAATCATCACAAGAGAAAATACCGCAACAAACACCAGCAGAGCAATTCCAATGAGAACAAAAATCAGGATGGCCGAAACGATAGCCAAAATAGTGACCGTGATCTGGAAATTAAGCGATTCTTTTCCCTGATCATTTACAAATTCCGACTCATCTCTTTTTATGAGCCAGATAACTAAAGGACCGATAATATTTCCGAAAGGGATGATAAATCCTGCCAGAGCGGCAAGATGACAACCCATTCCCCAATTTCTTTCTTGTCTCTCATCCATTGTTGGCATAAAAACCTCCTCAGAACATTTTTTATATACACATAAACCTTATTCTTATCAGATTTTCATAAAAATCTCCAACACCAAATAAGCATCTTCATTTCCGTAATTTCTAGTCCCTTACAGAACTCGTTTTAGAAATTACATAAACAAGGAGACTTCCCAACATCATTTCTTTATGATTGAATTCCGAGATTATTCTCATTACAATGCAGACAAAAGCTGAAAAGGCAAGGATTATGACAATAAAACGAAGAGATTTCCTTAAAACCATGAGCCTGGGAGCCGCTACGGTGGCCATCCCTAATTTTTTTTCCATGTGTGCCCAAAAGACGGCAAAACCCAATATCATCTATATCCTGGCCGATGATCTGGGATATGGGGAACTTGGATGTTACGGTCAGGACAAAATCAAAACACCCAACATCGATAAAATTGCGGCCGAGGGGATTAAATTTACCCAGCACTACTCCGGCAGCACTGTCTGTGCCCCTTCCCGCTGCTGTCTGCTGACCGGAAAACACACCGGGCACTCTTACATCCGCGATAATGACGAACTCTCGGAGAGAGGCGATGTCTGGAATGATCCCGACTTGGAAGGACAGCGCCCACTGCTTCCCAACACTGAAACCATCGGCACAATGCTCCAAAAAGCCGGTTATACAACCGGAGCCATCGGGAAATGGGGCCTGGGCGGACCTGGAAGCACAGGTGATCCCAATAAACAGGGCTTCGACCTTTTTTACGGGTACCTATGTCAAAGAGTGGCCCATAATTATTACCCGACGCATCTTTGGAGGAACGACAAAAAACATATTCTCGAAGAGAATGAATACTTCCGCCCAAGCCAGAAACTTCCTGAAGATAAAGATCCCTTAGACAAAGAATCTTATGCTCCCTACTCAGGCAAACAGTATTCCATGGATTTTATGGCCGAAGAGGCCCTGAATTTCATAGAAAAAAATCAGAACAATCCCTTTTTTCTCTATCTTCCCTTCCCCGTGCCTCATGTGTCTCTTCAGGTTCCTGAAGATTCACTCCAGGAATATGAAGGCGCCTTTCCAGAGACACCGTACAAGGGAGAAAAAGGTTATGTTCCCCATATCGCCCCCAAAGCGGCCTACGCCGCCATGATCACTCGCATGGACCGTGAGATCGGTAAAATTTTGGCTTTGCTCAAAAAACTGGACCTCGATGAAAACACACTCGTTATCTTCACAAGCGATAACGGGCCCACCTATGCCGGAGGCGTCGATGCCGAATTCTTTGAGAGTGCCGGACCTCTGAGAGGCTTGAAGGGCTCTCTTTATGAAGGGGGTGTCCGCGTGCCAATGATTGCCCGCTGGCCCGGAAAAATCCAGCCCGGAACGACTACCTCTCATATCTCTGCATTCTGGGATGTTATGCCCACACTAGCTGAGATCACAAACAGTGCGGTTCCCCAGGATACCGATGGATTGAGTTTTCTGCCCACTCTCCTTGGAAAGAGTGATCAAAAAGAACACGAATATCTCTATTGGGAACATCATTCAGGTGGCGGAAAACAGGCTGTACGGATAAACGAATGGAAAGCCTTACGCCTGCAGATCAGAGGAAATCCGGATGCCCCTATTCAACTTTATCATCTTGCCGACGATATCGCAGAATCAAAGGATGTCTCTCGAGTCTATCCCGAAATCGTCAAAAAGATCGACACGATCATGAAGTCCCGCACTCCCTCAGAAATCCCCCGCTGGAACTTCAAATAACAATTAAATAATTAAAGGGACATCATACTTAATTCACAAGGAATTAAGTATGATGTCCCTTTAATTATTTAATTTATGAAAGTTTTTTTTGGATTAGAAGATATGACAGTATGGCGCCAACCACAGCGAAGACGTAAGCCGCGAGTGTGCCCCACCACAATCCTAGAGAAGGATAGAAATACCGGACTCCAAGACTATACATAAAAATTGACACCATTCCCGTCACAAGCAGCGGTTTGGTCATCGCCCGAGAAAATTCCATACCTCTTGATCTGTAGTTGATGACCAAAACCGATATGAAAACAGCGGGGAATGCCGAAAAAATCCCACCGAACACAGGTCCTCCAATGCGACTCAAAAAAACAGCTAATACCACGATAGATCCGCCAAAAAGGGCGCGTAAAAGAATTTGTAGCGCAGAATACTTGACATCCCCCTTTCCAATAGACGGCAGTTTCAACCTGTATTCGAGAACATAGACGGCAAATATAAAAAAGAGGATGTAAAGACAGACAGAAAGAATAAAATATTCCAATTTGAGCACCACGACACATGCCGCTAGAAAAAACCAAGCTGAAATAGAGACACTAAACGTGAAAATAAAGCCTCTGCGCCAGAAAAGCGCATATAAGAGCAGAAATAATCCTGTAAACGCGTAACTTAAGGGAAAAACGGTCGTCGCCCGGGCAGCGATTTCAGTCGATTGAGTCAGACCGATGAAAAAAAAAGAGACAGCGGCTGTAGAAGGAAGCCCTCCGATAAAACCTCCAATTTTGCTTCCAAACTGGTCTGCAAGAAACACAGTCAATAAAATCCAAAAACTCCCTACAATAAATGAAAGCACAAGTTGAACTAAGAAAACAATGTCCATCATTTTGGCGGCAGGCCCTGAGCTAGATTTTTCAAAAAAACCAGTTTTTCTTCAAAGACTGACGGGAGGGATTTAAAAAGCTGCGTCCGGCCTTCAATTATGGTCAATGCTCTTGTTGTCAATTCAAGGAAAGGGGCTATGGAATGAGAGACAACGATCATGTATACTCCATCTTTTATTCGCAAATCGATCCACTCAAGGATTTTTTTTTGAACACGGAGATCCATCCCCTCCAAAGGCTCATCGAGCAAAATATATTGGGGAGATCCGATTAGGCAGGCCGCAAACACGGCACGTCTTCTCTGTCCCATAGACAGCTCCCTGACTGTTCTTTCGGAGACTTTTTCTAATCCGAAAAACTCCAGAGCTTCCCTCCCCTTCCTCAAGGATTCTTTTCGCAGCCGGCAGACAAGATTTAAGATTTCTTTGATTGAGGCATAAGGAGTCAAATCGGGCTGCTCAGGAAGATAGGTCAGGTTCTTCCGTGCGGCCACTTCATCTTTCCAGAGGTCAAATCCCTGGATAAAGACACGCCCGGAATCCAGTTTTTCCACCCCTGCGGCCATCTTTAGAAATGTGCTTTTACCGCATCCATTAGGCCCCACAAGCAGTGTGAGACCGGAGCCTATCTTTAGGTTTATTCCCTTCAATACAGGATCTGACTTTTCATAGGCATAGGAAGCTTCTTGAAAAAAAATCATTTCTGGTTCCACGACAGAGAATCTCCCGCAGCCAAATAGTGCCGTTCCAGCCACAGGCTGACTTTGAGGAGTCGCTCCTGCCTAATAGCCTGCTTTAATAGAATAGGAGTGAGGATAAGATACACAACGGAGATCAAGGGATAAAGACAGAGAAGCAAGGCTCCGATACCACCATAAATCAAAATTGTTCCATAGGCCCCGGTCCGGAGATCAAAAGCACGGCCCATCGCCCATGACGAAAGAAAACACAGTGCCGGCAAACTGAGCAGCAAAGGAAAAATCGTTTTTTTCTCCATTACAAACGCCATCAGGAGAAGCGGAGTGGCCGACATGGCTAAGCCACCTGCATCCAATAAAACTCTACGTCGCGAAGACCAGGGAAGAGAGCGGGACCAGGGCCACGGCGGCCTTCGAACGGCCAGCACATGTGCAAGAAAAGCATAAATAACAACAGCACTACAAGCCACTCCAAAAAGATAAATTTTCCCTGACAAAACAAGACTGTGATCATTATTCTGAATAAAAACCTGTGTCAGACCGAGAATGAAAAACGAAAAGATATAAGGGAATCCAATCCTCCATTTCAGGGCTCTCCAAGCCATAAAAAAGCTCAACCACAATCCTTTGGTGACTTTGCCGTACTGATGACGTTTTTTCCCGTTAACAAGCGGTCCGGAGACTAGGTCGCAAATCACGAAAAGGAAAGCTCCCGCTATCAGCATAAACCAGTTGCCGGAAGCTGACAAAATACAGGCAAAGAGCACAAATGGTTTGATGAATAAACTGTTCCGAATAGGAAGTACAAAAAGAGCGGACGATAGGCCCAATACAGGCAGTCCGGAAAAATAAACAGCAGGATTTACTCCAAGGCTGTTGGATAACAGCAGAGATAGGAGAGATAGAGACAACAACACAGGCACCTGGGCCATAAAGATAGAGATGAGAGCCATCCTTCTGTTCGACTGGCTTTTCAAAGGAAGATGTCGGATCCAGCCGTTAAGCCCTAAACAGATTCGTGGAGATATTATACGCGATGTACCGACCGTGATCGCAGAATAAATGATGCCAGAAACTACTTGATGGCTGTCAACAAATAAGGCTCGTACCAGAACAACAAAAAAATCAATTTTAAAGATATAGAGCGCGGCAAAAAATAAGGCGATCAGCGGAGCCAGAATTTTGGCGGCCAGCCGCGCACCAACATTAAGATGAAATCGAAGGAACGCGAGACTCGGATTCTCCATTGTATTCGACAATATTGAAGATTAGATAACTATCTTAAGCGACAACAATAAGCGCCCGTGATCCTTATTTTTTCTTCTCTATGTCTCTGTTGATCTCATCGATATCGACGCTTTGTGAATAGTCCCCGATGAGGTGTTTGCAGAAATAATCGGATAACAGCCAGAAGAAGTACTCGCTCATTGAACCGTATCCGTGCCTCTGCCCGGGAAACAGGAAGAAGTCAAACCTTTTATTGGCCTTGATCAGGGCATTGGCCAGTCTGATTGTGCCTCCAGGATGAACGTTATT
>CAZEWV010000161.1:0-6431 GCA_964516025.1 uncultured Eubacteriales bacterium | reverse complement strand
AATGACACGCTCGTGCCTATACTGCCTCCAATCGGATAGGGCAGGCTTTACAACCTCAACCCTAAAGACATCAAATTCCGCCTTGGCATCGACCGCCACTTTTTTTTCCGGCCAATGCTTCTGGATTACCTTAAAATCCTTATCCATATCCTCCAGGGTCGCCATTAAATCCAGAGGATTGGAAAATTCGATAATTTTTTGCCGCTCAAACAGATGGATCATTTTTTTATAAAAATCATCCCGGTCCTCCTCCTGTCCTTTTTGAGGAAGAACGGCACGCACTCTATCCAAATAAGCCTCAAGCTGAGACCGTATCCCTTTAAAATTAGGAGGCTCATCCGTCCCCTCAATCAACGTCACTTCAGGGTACATGGAGATTACAGAAAAGGAGTCCTTAAGTTCCTCTGGCTCGAGCCCTACTTCCTCCAAAGCCAAAAGCTCTCCCGGCTGCTCCCTCCTCACCTTTACCAGATAATCGATCCAGCACTTTTCCCTATAAACAGCATCCTCGATATCATCCATCTCCTCAAAATCAGGCATAAGCGCCATCTCGATCGGCCGCTCCCTCAGCATCCGCGCACAGAAGGAATGGATGGTTCCAATAAAACACTGCTCAAGATTGCTTAATCCCTTTCCAAACCGCCGCCTCTCATCCCCACTTGCCGCCGCATATTCTCTCTCCAGACTTGTCTGGAACCGTTCTCTCAGCTCGGCCGCCGCCTTCCGCGTAAAAGTCACAGCCGCCAGCGTATCTATCCTGCACGTCCTTGACCGCAGCAGCGCAATCATCCGGTCCACAAGGCTTTTTGTCTTTCCCGATCCCGCCCCGGCCTCGACAAGAAAGGTCGTCCCCAAGTCCTCGACTATCTTTTTCCTCTCCGCCCAATCGACCGGTCTCATGTATTAATTCTCCTTGTCATCGCGAGCACCATTGTCATTACGAGGAGCCCTGCGACGTGGTAATCTCACTCAAACTCCTCCAATCTATCAAACACTGAAAACTGCTCGGCATTGGTCTCTTTCTTCTCCTTAGTCCTATTAATGACCCCCTTGCCGCACACAATCCCATAATCACAAAAATCACAGCTGGCCTTGGGATTAACCAGAAAATACCCCGTCTCTAAAATAACAAACAGATCCAGCAGCAGTTCCTTCAACCGCGCTCTATCGAAATTCTCAATCAGGATCTCCCGTCCATCACCCCGCCCCGTAGGAAAGGAATACCCCGTAATCGTCACTCTTGCGGCCTCATCGATCTTTTTCTCCTTTAGAATCCTCTCTGCCGCCTCCGCATACAAGGCATGCTGAAGATACTTACCCTTCCCAAAAGCCTTTATACTTTCATAAGATTTATAGCTTCCCGTCTTATAGTCAATCACCCGAAATGATCCCTTTTCCCGTCTATCAACCCTATCGATTTTTCCCTTTAATCTAAACGACAATCCCGGCCCAACTTCCAAAGTCACACTCTCTGAAATCCCCTCCCCCTCTTCGCCCTCAAACCCAAAATTAACCTCAAATAAAATAGGTTCGACCTTCTCCTCCCTCTTCTCCTCGGCTTTCAAAAAGATATCCAAAGCCCCAAATATCTCTCTCCTCTCCCTCTCAAAAACAGCTTCAGATGGAGGCGGGTTTTCCTCCCTGAATGTCTCCATAACCTCCCCGGCCACATGCCGGATTGCCGGTCTAAAATCCTTCTCCCCCACAGACTCTCCCCTCTCCCTCAAACCCTTCATGAAAACACACAAAACATCATGCAGCAGCGATCCCCGCTCTAAACCGTCCAGCCATGCCGCCTTATCGACTACGATTTCATCGGGAGGCAAAACCTCAAGCACATACCGTAAAAAATACCCATAGGGACACCTGGCCAGCTTCTCAATCCTGGAGGCACTCATAGATAATGCTGAATTCTTTAAAGGATTGCACTCCTCCTCAGAGATTTTAACCAGCCCGTCATATGTCGAAAGATCAGGCCCCACCCGCTTTCTCCTTGCTAAATCCCCATTAGAGATAAAAGGGTAGAGGTCCTTAACCGATTTCTTCGCATCTTTAAACTGCCCGTCCCCCGCTATAAAATCGAGCCACCAGTCGGTCTCATCGACTTCCACTCCCCCCACAAAACCCGAACTTTTCCCCAAAGACCCCATAAGCGCCGAATAGTCCAGCTCCACATCGCCCTCTATTAACCTGTAAACCTGAAGCATAAAAGACGAAGGAAAAGACGGCCGCTCCTCAAAAACATCATATGAGGGAAAACTCAACACAGCCTGCCCCCTCAAAGAGGAAAGAAGTGTCGTCATTAAATAGAGGTTTTCCCTCAGCCTATCGGATGTGACCGCCAAATCTTTCGAGATCGACTCCCTCTCCTCATCCAAAAGAATAGGATCGGGAAGCCTCGAACCGGGAACAGCCCCCTGGTCAAGGCCAACGATAAAGGAGAATTTCCTCCCAGAAAATCCCCCCTCACTATAGGAAGAAAGAAAAAGATGTCCGGGCATCGGCCCCGCGTTTCCTACCCGAAGATCAGCAGCAGTGCTTCTCAGCCATTCGACAGCCTCATCCTTAGAAAAAGGGATAGCCTTAAAGGAAGAGGCTTCATCCAGCCTGGAAGTCATTCTCCCCAGAGCATCGCCATCCCGGCCGTCCCGCACCTTGCAGTATTTTTTCAAAAAGGAGGAAATCCCTTTACAAAGTTCTTTACTGTCGATTTTTTCTTCTTCCCAAGAGGGAAAAAGGTCCAATACAGATTTTACCCAGCCTTTTATCTTATAGATCTCTTTTAATCTATCTGCATTTTCTTCAGTTTTGGCCTTTTTCTCTCTGTACAAAACTTCAAGACGATGAATATACCGGTCTTTCCCCCATCCGATTTTGGCTTCCTTTAAAATCCGGCTGATCTTCAATGAAGAAAGGGACTTTCCCTCCTCATCTTTTGGAGTCTTAAGATATTCGCTTTCCAAAAGCCTGCATAAATCTGAAGCGGGATAGTCGTCTTCCATCCAATCGATAATCCCGGAAAAAACTTTCCCGGGGACAGTAAAATTAAGCGGCAGCCCCTCCGAAGTTGAAAACTGAAATCCCATCTTTTCTGAAAGAACAAAAAAAATGGATGGATAGGCCGAACCTCCGGGATGGATGATTTCGACCTGATCAAAGGGGATCTTCTCAGCGAAAATTCTCCGGATAACTTCCTTGCATTCGTTTGTCGGGCCTATGGCCTGGAACATCTGAAGAGTGTTGTCCCTAAAAGGTGCAGGTGCTTTCCCGAGTGTAAACAGCCATGGCGAACGTTCAAGATTTGTTGTTGGTTTAGAGACTTCTGGTTCTTTCTCTTTGACCTGAATCATCCGCCTGGGTCTCGCCATCCCAATAACTTCTCCATGCGGAACAAGAATAAGATCCTCTGTTAGAGAATCCAGAAAATCCTGTTCCATCTTTGAAAAGATCTGATTCTGCAGGCATAAATAATGTCTTTCGGGATTGGATGTCCCTTTTTTGGCAATTTCCGAGGCGGTTTTATAAAGCAGCGCCGTGTCGAAAAACTTTCCCGCATCCAACTGCTCTTCGTATTTTTTTAAAATAAGCTGCGTTTCACGGCCCTTATCTTTGTCGATGAACTGATCTGCTTTGAGGTCAGCGCTTTTGATTCCGGCGGCCCTTAAATCCCGGATAGACCGGGATATCGCATCGATAATCCCCGCCTGGGCCTCCAAGTTTTCGTAATAGACAAGCTCATTCCCTTCCTTCAGCTCCCGGAAAATGTGATTGATAAGAACTCGCAAAGCAGTGCCCGATATCTGCTGTAGCCCTTGTGATGACAGCTCCATCCCCGTGATCTCCATCGCCAGAGATAGCAGAGTCACAAACCTCAGATTGACCCAGGAAGTACCCGATTTGGCAAGATCCTCCCCTATCTGATGACCAACCTGATATGAGGGGACGATAAAGATTTTTTCATCTAGAAGGTACTGGGTAATGAAATCATCTAAAAAAGAAATTAAATTGTTCATAAATCTATCAATTCCCAATACAGACAGCTAATAAAATTTGAATTTTATACTTTTATTCCAATCCTTCAGTAACAATTGCCCATAAGTTGAAACTCTCTGGAGATATTGTCTTAAGTTTATTTAAAATATTATAATCCTCAGGAAGTACAATATTTTTTATTCTATCAGTGCTATCTCTATTATTTCTTATTTCCCTTATATCTATGTCTATTGGTTCATCTTTCAAAATTGAGGCGAGACACGCTACTTTCGAAGCATCCTCCTTTGCTTTTAATAAGGAATATTGGCCCCCCAATATATGACTTTTTACTCTTCTTATACCGTCTCTGAGTTCAACTGTGTATTCATTTTCTGCGCTTGCTCGAAAATCCATCTGACAAATAAGAAATGAAGTGTCTATTAAATCGTTTAGAAATTTATCAATATCAAATTCTATATTTCGATAACCACATTCCAGCCTTGCAGTGTTTTTATAAGAGTCCTTAACTTCTTTCAGATCTGAAATGCGCTCAAATAAAATTCCAAGATCAAATAATTGTTTTATTATCTCCATTGACTTTCCCTGTCCATAAAGAATTCCAATGGTCTTAGGAGCAAAAGCAGTTAATTTGTCACCAGTCAAGCTATTTATTGTAGGAACAGCCACAACTATTTCTTTTTCTACTTCAAAAAGAGGAAGAGAAATTGGCCTTCGAATGATTTTAGAGCAAGGTGATTTTGTCTGTAATACATCAATGTCAATGGAAAGCCTTTTCAATTCAGGTATCAACAGCATTAAACTTGTTCCGCCTTTAAAAACAAAATTTACATTTTGTTCTATTAATTCCCCGAGTAAATCAAATGCATAGATTGCTCTCTCTAGCAGTAAGGGATCTGTATGTATTTTTTTACTTTTTTTTCTTATCCATCCGTTTTCAAAACAAATTTTGTTTATCATGTTTATACAGTGTCCACTAAGGCGACATTTTAAAGAAATGTCGCCTTAGTGGACACGCAGATTTCTTAGAGAACAAAATAAATTTCATCCTTTATTTTTCTACTATGTGCATAATCAAGTATTTCTGCAATGTTAACTCTATAACTGAGGATTATATTCGAAACTATCTTCTTATATTCTTCAAAATCAATAAGGTTGACTTTTTTCATTTCCATAAACAAATCCACAATAATTTTTTCAATTTTAGCTAGATATTGATTTTTTGACTTTCGATAATGAATGGTAGGTCTCAATATAATGGTTTTATTTCTTATCATTAGAAATTTTTCTGTTTCTTTCTTTGAAGGATTAAGGAATACATTGTAATTATTTTCCCATAGAAAATCTTTCAAAGTTTGTAGGTAATCTTTATTCAAATATATAAATATTAAAAATTGAGTCGGCAAATGGTGGAAAAAACTCTTCAATTGTTCTGTATTCCAACATGAAAATTCTAGTAGAGGAAATTTTTCACTTATTATTTTTATAATTTTTTCAATCGGTTCAGGGTGAATAACAAATTCTTCTACTATTGTAGAATACCAACCTCTTCCCGCTCCATAAATTACGTTATTTTTTTTCAAACGTAAAATAGATTTTTTTAGATTTTCTTCATTATATTCAACATTATTTTTCTTGAAGTATTTCCATAAATCCTGCAAATGAAAATAGTAATGTTTCTTAGCAATATTTGAAATGTGGTCCTTGATTGATATTTTCTTCATAAAATCTCCTTCAAGATTTAAAGAATTAACCTCCACTATTTTACAGTTAATTCTTCACTTCTGCCATTTCTCAATTGATCGAGTGTTTCGAAAAATTCTCTTTTAAATCGACCTGACATATTAATCAGCCCACCTCAATCATCTTTTTAAGCCGCTTCTCATACAAATGCTCAGCCTGCTCCAATCCTCTATGAGGATATTTGTAGAGATCTAGATAAAGCTGGAGATCTGAAACAATCCAAAGATTCTGAATTTTTTGTTTATTATAAAAAACAGAGTGTCTATAGTGTGGTTTAAGAATAAAAATATTGGCCTCTTTCTCTACAGATTTTAGTTTTAGTTTATCCAAAAGAAATTCAAACGATTTTTTATTTGAGACATAGATATGCACGTCATGGTACACAGCATAGGGAGAAACGAGAGAAGCTCCCGCCTGAAAACTCAAAGCATACACAATCTCCTTAGAAATCCTAATATTTTTCAATTTATCCAGGATCTCCTCCGGTCCTTTAGAAAGACAAAAAAACTTATTCTCCTCATTTTCACTGTAATCATAAAAATCTACCCAATCACTAAGGAGTTCATTCCGATTCTCCAGTTTGCCTTTCCCATCTTTTCTTATTAGAAAATTTCGCTTCTCAAGCTCTCTAAACATCCTCGATACATACCCTGCATCAAGGCTCACTTTATCTGCAAGTTCTCGAACACCCCAAACTC
>CAZEWV010000160.1:0-6485 GCA_964516025.1 uncultured Eubacteriales bacterium | reverse complement strand
ACCCAGTTTTTTTTCAATCTTTTTTATAGCGGTTCTGCCATTTTCCATATTGTGTAAGTCGAGCAATAAAAGCGCTTTGCACACTCTCACTATACCAATTTAATGAAGAGTTTATGAACAGAACAGTCTGATTAAGTTCAAGATTTTGTGAAATAACTCTTCGTATATCTTGAAGACTTTTAGTTGAGTAGGAATTTTCGATATTTTTCCAATGCTTCAAAGCTTCTAAATACTGTTCATTTTCCCAGGCAAACCTTCCAAGTTCATATAAACCGATATTTTTTGCCTCTTCACCTAAATCCAAAAGGAGATTATAGACACCCCTTTCGACATCCTGATAGTAGGCCAGGACCTGTTCCATCGAGCTAAACCCAAGTGAAGGAAGGTTCCTCACGAGTTCGTCATAGACATCTTTGATGACAAAGCATTTTTGTCTTTTGTTGAACATTTCTGTTCGATTATACGTTTGGGATAAAAAGTCACTGGCCTCTTTATATGCTTTTTGAAGAAAATACAGTCCATTTTTTTCAAATCTGATGTGGCTGGCGATACATAATAAAAATTCCAATCCTATTTTCGATGTGGGGATCTCTAGCCATATTTTGTAAAAAATATGATCTAGGGCTTTGTTGAAATATATCTCCTCAATATAATCAAAGGCTGAGGTGATATCACTTATTTCAAACATCATAGTACTTAAATTATTTCTCGTAAATTCGTGAGTGAGTTCAGTCAAGGATTGGTTTTCGATTTCATTTTTATCCAGATAATCAGTCTGAAATTTTTCTATCTGCTCCAGTTCAGGAAGAGCCATGAGGTCATCGAGTATTCGACCAATTTTCCGTTCATCAATGTGAGTCTTTTTGAATATCGATTTTTGAGTTTCTGCGTCCGAGGCCGCGGTATCCATGTTTTGGAAAGATTTTTCAACTAAAAACACACCAAGCTTTTTTATATCTAAAAAGCTATTTCCAGCCGTGTTGTTGCCCTCTCTACTTTTTTTTGTCTGGTCAAATTTTTTGTAAATGCTTGGAAATCCTGTGACGCCATAAAACAGATCGGCTCCCATGGCTAAAAGTTCTTCATAGGGGGAATCCCGGAAAAAATATCCTTCAGGAACTATTTCAAATCCTCCACCAAGAAGATCAATCCTCACCCGCTGCCCCGAATAGATGAAATCTTCTCTAGCGGCTGAGGTCCTATCCGATAATTTATTAAAAGCCTCTAATTTATCTTTTTCTAAAACATTAAATTTTATCTCATTTTTTCCTGGGGTGGGGGGAGCTATAAACAATTTTGTTCCAGAATCTAACTCTGTATCCTCTATTTCATTAAAAATTTGATCCTCTCCGGAAGCTGCTTCAGTTGGTTCTAAGCTAACATGTCCTTTTTGCAAAACGGCTAATGTTTCAATCAAATTACTCGTCAATTGAGAAATATCATCTTTTTTCAGGGAAGAATCCTGGATTTTTATTTTTTTTAAAATATCTTCATATTCTTTTATTTGAGTGAGCATTTCTTCACTCACGCCTTGAGGTGAAGAACTAGTTTGTTTACTTTCGGCGATAACATCAAATAAAGATATTTCTTGATTCTTAGATTTGGATAAATCAGAAGAGAAAACGGAGGACAGGAAAAGAACAAGTCCTAAAGTGAGATGAAAAAATAAAGATATCAGGAATGCCCTGAATATAGTAAACCTCTGATTTTTAAATAAACTAATGAGGAAGGCTGGATTTCGTTCAGAAAGAAAATCTGCAAATAAATCTTGCATGGGTATTCTACCGCAAAACCGGTCTTTTCCCTTTGTATCTATTACGATTATCAAAGGGACTATGTTTAGTCAAATGGAAGAATAGAATCCATCACGCTTGGGAAATCTCAAGATTTATTTCACGACATATCTGATGACCTGGAGGAAGGGTTCAAGTGCGATAGCATACAACCGGCCTTTGGAATCGATGGTTCGGACATATCCTTCAACATCTATAGATGCAACTTGACGGCCCTTTTCAAAGACATCGAGCTGATTGGGGGATTCTCCACGACCTATTATAAAGGAATAGAGCCTCTCTTTGCTTTCAAAAACAGAAGCATCGCGCCAATTGACTTCTTTTCCATTTTTAACAGAAACAGGCCAGAATGCGGAATTATCACCCTTAATTGTTCTTTCGAGCTGTTTATTCCGGTAGACAGAAATCTCATAGCTGTGTGGATCACATACATAAATTCTTTTTGACGCCGAGACGGTAAATTTCTGGGGATACTTCACGGTGGGATAATTATAGTTGGCAAGATTCTGAGGGACTTTGAAATGCCCGCCAAAGGAGCTGATGTGCCGCCCTTGGACATCATAGACATGAAAAAGCGCATTATCCTTGTCCCCCATAACGATCAATGTCTCATCCGCAAAACAATTTATCGACATCCCATCGAAATCCAGTATAAAAGAGTTGATGGCAATTTCATCCTGGTCAAGAATGAGGATTTTCCTGTCCATGAAATTAAAGATAAAAATGATTCCCTGAGGGGAAACAGCCATCTCTCCAGGGTAAGTGAGTTCACCGGGCCCCTGCCCATCCTGGATTGGATAACTCTTGAGAAAAGTGCCCTGGCTGTCAAACTTCTGGATCCGCCACATCTTCCAGTCAAGAATATAGACATTATCCGCTGCATCAGTGCAGATCGATTGGATTCCCCCAAATATTAGGTTCTCATCCCCTTCTTCTATACCAATATTTAAATCTTTTTGGAGGGATATCCGCGGTTTTTTGCAGGCTTGAATTTGTCCCAGAAGTATCCCTGCAATAATTATAAAAATGACATATTCAGATTTAGGATTTTTCATCTTTTAATAATTCCAAAAAATCTCATATCTCTTCACCACCGGAAGACCGTCCTCGTCTTCATCTATAGTATAGAGTTTATCTTTTTTCCAGACTGAATTCCGATTCAGATTTGCCGGCACCGGAACTTTGGCTATGTATTTCCCGTCTGGATCGAAAACTTCAAAAAAGAATAAACCTTCTTTACCTTCAACGTGCTGATAGGTCTGGATAAAAATTCTTTCTTTTTCGTCAACAAAAATGTCTTTAAATGCCGGGAAATGGCTCGGCAGCTTGAGTTCATATCCGGCATGAATAGGCTCAGCGTATCTTTGTTCATACATCTCTTTATCTTTTTCGGTAAATCTGAGGGGATTTGGGTCTTTTAATATCTTTTTTATCAGCACTCCTTGAGGATTAAGGATTTGAAGCACATATTCTTTTGAATCTCCCCAGATAATATTATCGCTTGGAGAGACAGCACAGTAACAAGAGGTTTTTCCGATATCGAATACCTCTCTTTTTCCCTGCTTTTCCTCTGCGATTGTTTTTATTACATTAAATTCCGGATCAAACTTTTGAATAATTTTCCCTCCAACTGGAGGGGGAGCCAGGGAAACCATCCCGATAAAATTTCCGAATGAATCCATTTTGATAAGAAGAGGAAATCCTGTTCGTCCTGAGACCTCTTGTCTAAGAAAATCCCCATTGAGAGCATAGAAGAGGAGCCGTCGAGCACCCATGTCCTGAACAAGCAGTTCATTTTTTGATGTAATTTGGACATAGTATGGCATCTGCATCTCCCCGGGGCCTTGTCCTCTTCTCCCGATTGTTCTTATATATTGACCATGTCTATCGAAGACTTTTATGTGGGCGGAAACCAAGTCGGCAACATATACATTTTCTTTTTCATCGACATCTATAGAACTAATCTGGGAGAACATGTATTCCTCCTGTCCTTCTGCACGGCCAATAGACAGATCCTCTGTGAGGCTAAAAATATCTTCTCCGTAAATCGGTTCTTTTGGATTCTTGACAATAATAACGCCGCCCTCTTCTTCAATCGTCCCTTTCCAAATGGTTTTTTGCTGCTGGCAAAAGATGAACAAGAATATGAGTCCTATGATGAGGATAAATAAAAGGTGTTTTTTCAATCTCCCCTCCAAAATTTCTCCTGTTTATCCTAAATACGATTGTTATCGATAGGATGTTTAGTCAAAAAATGGAGGGAGTTTTTTCATGAGTACACTTTTACACGGACCGATTTATACCCTGGAGTCTTGCTGCGGGGATCGACTGCCCTGGGAACAAGAATATTGGCTTCGGGAAAATAAGTCAAAATATTCCCTTCTTTAATATTAAACTCTCTGACTTTGATTTTATCCATTCGGCCGGTACTGTTTTCCAGGGTGACAGGATCATTTTCCTTCAGTCCTAACCTTGCCAAATCTGATGGATTCATGAGCACGATCCATCTTTCGTTCTGTCCCCTGAAGAGGTCTTCTTCATCATAGATAATAGAATTGAACTGGCCTTCGCTTCTGACAGTCATCAGCATAAATTCATTTTTTCCCCGGTTTAATCCTGGAATCTGAACGACCCGGAAATTTGCCTTTTTATCACTTGTTGCAAATTTCGGCTCATGAAAGGTGCGTCCATCTATTTGAAATTCTTCCGCAGAGTCATCGATGGATTCCATTTTTTCAAATCCGGGGATCGCCCGGGCAATCGCTTTTCGAATCACCCGGTGGTTTTTGAATTCAGAAAATGACACATTTTTTTCCCCGAGAACACCTGACGCGATATCAGCAAGGATATCCACTTCGGAACGTACATTGTCCAGCCGGATTATTCCTCCGTCACTTAACCGAACATAATTAAACATCGATTCCTGGGTAGTGGATTTTTTTTCCTCGTCTCGTGCCTGGACCGGAAGGATTACAACTTCCTGATCAACACCTGTCAAATGACCCTGGTTTAAAGTGGTATTTAAAAACAGCTTAAAGGGGATATTGTTTAAGGCTTTTTCCGCAAACACGCTGTCAGGATTTGAAGCATACAAATTCCCGCCTAAAAACACACCCAGATCGATTTCTCCTTTTTCCGACGCATTCATGCACTCTATCGTATCCATCCCGGCGCTCTCCGGAAGTTTGACACCAAGATACGACTCGATATTTTCAAACACTCTGGCTTTTAATTGAGGAGTTAATCCCACAGAGCTGACACCCTGAACATTGCTGTGGCCCCTCAAAGGGAGGAGCCCCGCATTTTTCTTCCCCACCATTCCCCGGAGAAGAGCAAGGTTTACGATGGATTCGACATTTTCTGATCCGAAGGTATGGTGTGTTACTCCCATGGCCCAGGAAAAAACAGTGTTTTCCGCATCTATATACATTTCTGCTGCTTTTTCTATTGTTTCTTTGGACACACCTGAAGAACCGAAAATATCTTCCCAGGAAGTATCAAGAATATCTCTTTTATAGTCTTCGAAGTGATTAGTAAAATGGGAAATAAATTCAGTATTTTCAGCACCGCGTATGAGTATAGTTTTGGCAATCCCTTTTAATAAGGCAATATCCCCTCCAATGTGAGGCTGGATATATAAGCTCGCTATTTTCGAGCCGCCTTTGAGATAGGAACTAAGCCGGCTTGGAACGGTAAACTTGACGAGGCCGGGTTCCCGGGAAGGATTGATCACTATAACATTTCCTCCCCGGCGGTTGCATTCCATTAATTCTGTCATGTATCTCGGATGATTTGAAGAGGGATTCGAGCCGATCACAAATATCAAGTCAGATTTTTTAAGGTCATGGAGCTGGATTGTTGCGGTTCCAACACCGATCGTAGAACCTATTCCGACGCCAGAAGCCTGATGACAGTAATAAGAGCAATTGTTAATATTATTTGTTCCATACATCCTGGCAAAAAGCTGAAGCAGGAACGCGGCTTCATTCGAAGAGCGGCCGGAACTGTAGAAAAAAGTTCGGGCAGGATTTGTTTCCTTGAATTTTTCGATAACTTTTTTTAGCGCATCCTCCCAGGACAGTGTAGAATAAAACGAATCTCCCGGTTTTTTGTGGAGCGGATAATTTAGACGGCCCAGTCTTTCCAATTCTCTAGGATTTATATCCCTAAGCTTGAGAAGGCTTGTCTCTTGAAAGAACTCTTGTTTGACCTCTCCCTGGATATCGGTCAACTGCGCCTGAAAACTTTTTTTGCATATCTGAGGAAAATCTCCAGCTTCATTCCGCATACCGCCAAGCTGTCCTCCCATTCCTAGCGCGCATGTTTTACAGGCATTTTTAGAAAAAATGGCGGTCAGAATGTTTTTTACGCCAACTCTGGAAGCCACTTTTAGAGAATAAAAAATATTAGAGAATCCCCCGACCGATTTCATTTGTCAAAGATTATACTTTATCCGGACAAGTGTGACAATTTGTTGGGGAGATGTATAAGCCGCAAAAAATCCGAAGCTACTCGTACTGAAGCGAATCAGCGGGATTGGCAAACGCGGCCTTTATGGACTGGAAGCTAACCGCAAGGATCGCAATAAAAAGAGTGAGCAACCCGGAAGTCGCAAATATCCAAACCTGAAGCGATACGCGGTAGGCAAAATCATTCAGCCATCCCTTCATTACAAAATACGACACAGGCCAG
>CAZEWV010000159.1:0-6554 GCA_964516025.1 uncultured Eubacteriales bacterium | reverse complement strand
ACCAGGATCTATCAGTCTTTCTGGTATGTCGGCCTTCTCTTCCTTTTTTCCATTAATATTATAGTGTGTACACTCACCCGTCTGTCCCCCAAGTTGAAGCGGGCGTTTAATCCAAAAATGGAAAAAGAGGAAAAAAACCTCACGGTGCTTAAAATCCAGAAAAAATTCAATAAAAACTGGGATCTGGCAAAATCCAAAGATGAAATCCAAAAAGCACTCCAGGGACACGGTTACCGTTTGAGAGAAGAATCCGACGAAGGAAAAGCCTATCTCTTAGCCAGAAAAAAAACATCAGGTCTTTTTGGCGCAGACTTTGTACATCTCGGCCTGCTTGTCATCCTTGCGGGAGGAATTATCAGCGGCATGACAGTTATAAAAAACGATATGACTTTCTATGAAGGACAGACCCTTCCCGTGATTAATGCCGATTTTCAAATCCGCCTGGACAATTTTGAAACGGAATTTCACGAGAACGGCAGTGTCAAGGACTGGAAAAGTACGGTCACGGTTATAGAGAATGAAGAAGAGAAGTTGAGTAAAATCATCGAAGTCAATCACCCTCTCTCTTATAAAGGATATATGTTTTACCAGGCCAGCTACGGTTATGACTGGCAAAATCCGACCGTGGAGATCTGGGCAAATAAAAAGGACGATCCCGACTATACCGGAAAAGTCCGCCTCCGGTTGGGAGAAAGAGTCGAACTCGAAGGCGAAAACCTCCAGATTACGGCGCTCCAGTTTGTGCCGGACTTTATCGTCGGCGAAAACGGCCAGGTCGCAACCCGATCCCAGCTGCCCAACAATCCTGCAGTTTATATCGAAGGTTGGCAGGAGGACACACAGGTTTTTTCCGGCTGGATATTCGCTCAATTTCCCGATTTCTCACGCATTCATTCCGAAGAGGAAACAAATCTGACTTTTGAGCTCAAAGGATACCAGGGCGGAGAAATATCCATACTCAATGCCGCCAAAGATCCTGGCACCAATATTATCTGGTTGGGATGTGTGTTTCTTATGGCCGGCCTAGGCCTGGCCTTCTACTGGCCTCCACGTGAGATTAAGATCATTTTGGAGACAAATCAGTCTAAAACCGGGATCACGGCAGGCGGGATTGCGTCCAAGAATAAAGATGCCTTCCATTCGGAATTTGAGAATATTATGACCATACTGAGGAGACAATAATGAACGAAGCCACACTGTTTACAAGCACTTTTGTTGTTTATATTTTTGCAGCTTTCTTTTATTTCTCTTTTCTTTTTACAAAGAAGGAGAGTTCGGCCAAGATAGGCTATAAAATTGCCTTTTTGGGTCTGATCACTCACACCGCTGCTCTGGCATGGAGGCTGTTTGTCAGCGGCCATGCCCCGTTTACCAACATGTACGAATCTCTGTCCTTTTTGGCCTGGGCATCCATTCTGGCCTATGTGATTATCGAAGGGATGTTTAAAATAAAAAAAGCCGGCCCCTACTTTATGCTGATCATTATCGGATTGATGGCTTTGGCCTCCTCACCTCTGATGCCCAAGGATGCCGTGCCTCTCATGCCTGCACTCCAAAGCTACTGGCTGTGGCTGCATGTATCGGTTACAATGATCGGCGAAGCCTTTTTTGCCATCGCTTTTGTGACAAGCATCATGTACCTTATCGCGGATTCCAAACAAAAAAAAGGTATCAAGACAGGACTTTCCGCCGAAAAGCTCGATGAAGTCTCCTACAAATGCATCGCCATCGGATTCCCCCTCTTTACACTTGGAGGGATGGTATTCGGAATGATCTGGGCCTATAAAGCCTGGGGCTCTTACTGGAGCTGGGATCCTAAGGAAGTCTGGAGTTTGATCACATGGTTTGTGTTTGCCCTCTATCTGCATACCCGGCTGGTGATGGACTGGAAAGGCCGCCGCTCGGCTATCATCGCCATATTGGGATTTCTGGCCGCCCTTTTCACTTACTTTGGCGTCAACTACCTTCTGTCCGGTCTGCACAGCTACGGTTGATCGACTGATTTTTAATTTATAATCATTATTCTCTTGAAAACAAATTTATTTTAAAAAAATTAAAAGCATGGATGAAAAAAACAAAAAGCAAAAGAAAAGAAAAAAACGACTCATCATCGCCCTTTCACTTTTAGGTGCCTTTCTCATATTTTCGGTACTCGCTGTTAAGTTAACCTCACATTCAGGATTTTGCTCCTCCTGCCATTACATGGGTCCTTATTTCGAGAGTTGGGAAGAAAGCTCTCATGGGCAGTTCGAATGCAGCAAATGCCATTACCCCCCCAAGGGCGGCATCATCTCTAAGTTGGGAAAAAAGATCGAAGGCCTGGTGATGCTCGGACGTTATTGGACAAAACTCTATGTGAAGTCCAAACCCTGGGCCGAGATCCGCGACGAAAGCTGCCTGCAGGAAGGCTGCCACGACAAACGGCTGCTCGAAGGAAAAGTTATGTTTAAGACGGTCGCCTTTGACCACACTGTCCATTTTGAAGACCTAAAAAGAGGGAAAAAACTTCAGTGCACAAGCTGTCATTCTCAAATCGTTCAAGGGGAGCATATCACAGTCACCGAAAGCACTTGCTTCATCTGCCATTTTAAGGAGAGTGAGTTTTATCCTCAGATCGACAACTGCTCCCACTGCCATCATCAAAAGGAACTCATCTCCGAAGAAACATCCCGATATAACCATACTCTTGTTTTCGAAAAAGAGTATTCCTGCGACAAATGTCACAGCAACACCATAATGGGAGATGGAGTCGTCCCCAGAGAAAACTGCTACAAGTGTCATATGGAGCAGGAGCGCCTCGAAAAGTACGACGATACCGACCTTATGCATGAAGAACATATCGCCAATAATAAAATTGAGTGCAACCAATGTCACCTCGATATCCAGCACAAAATTTTTAAAGATATCGAAACGATCGCTGACTGCATAACATGTCACACAGATACACATATGTCTCAAAAAATCCTTTACTCCGGAGAAGGAGGGATGGGGATTCCCCATGCCATGCCAAATATCATGCTGGAAAAAGGATTGAGCTGCAAAGGCTGTCATATTTTTCATGAAGAAAGCAGCGGCCGAATTGTCAAGAGCGACACATCGACATCCACGGCAGCCGCATGTGAATCCTGTCATGGAACAGGATTTGCCAGGATCATGAAAGACTGGGAGATCGCAACAGAAAAAAGGCTTACTGATATTCGAATTGTGTTTAACCGGACAAAGAATGAAATCAGAAGCAGCCGGAACAGCCAAAAGAAAAAAGCCCAGATGCTCCTTGACGAAGCCGCATTTAACATCGATATAGTCGAAAGAGGGAAAGGAGTCCATAATATCGAATATTCTCAAGAACTCCTTTTAGTCTCGTATGATAAAATCACAGAATCTCTACGAATAGCCGGATCATCTTATAAACCCATATTTAATCTGGCTGAAGCAGATCTTATCCCCACACAGTGTTCCAACTGTCATTCCGGGATCGAGGAAATCAACACTCATGTTTTCGGTTTAGACTTCCCGCATAAAAGTCATTTGATGGAGCAGAGAATTCAATGTGATAACTGCCACTCCAATGTGAGAAGCCATGGAGAATTTGTTGCCACCAAGAATGGCTGTGCTGTTTGTCACCATAGAGATTCAAACAAAGACTGCACCTCATGTCACCAACTGCAGAAATCCTTTTATAAAGGGGGGATTCTGGATGAAATGGAAGTGCCTGAGGATATCATGTCTTTGTCCGGAGTAGAATGTGTAGACTGTCATATCAGTGCGAAAGATACGGTTTTTCGTCCAGATAAAAACAAATGCCTGGACTGCCATGAAGAGGGCTATGAAGAGCTGCATTCTGACTGGCAAAACATCACTCGAGAGCTCATTCTATCCATCAAAAAACAGTTGATCGAAAAGCAGAAGCTTTCTCTCTCCGCTGACCAGAAGAGCTCGCTCAGTAACCTCCGCCGGATTCTCCAGAAAATCGAAATGGATGGAAGCCTTGGAATTCACAATTACATGTTCATCGAGGAAATCCTGACTTCTCTGAAAAATAGATTGGATTCTCTTTAGAAAAAGGGCACTTCTTACCTCAAATGAGATCGACTTTTTGAGGCATGATCTCTAATTGTCGCCATCGCTTCATATTGAGACATTTTCTCTCCGGTGTCGGTCAAATCACCCGGAATTGGGTCATATCCCCCATAGTATTCGGTGTTTAAATCAGAAATAGAGGAAATGCTGCTATAACTTCTTTATTATCAGCTAAATATTTTATGACTTGCATTGGTTTTTTGGCATGAAATTTGCTATTATTTAAGCATTAGGATAAATATATTTTTTTAATTTATACTGGAGGTTCTTATGAAAAAATTTATACTTATTTTGACACTTGCCGCAGCATGTGTATTCGTTGCCAATCTTTTCGCTCAGGAGTTCACATATGTAGGAGTGGCTAAATGCAAAATATGTCATAAGTCTGAAAAACAAGGTCTTCAATTTCCTATCTGGGAAGAAAGCATGCATTCCAAATCCATTCAGGCTTTAAGCTCTCCTGACGCCGCTGCTAGGGCAAAAGAAATGGGTGTTGAGCATCCTGCTGAAAGTCCAAAATGTCTCAAATGTCATGGGCCACTTTCTGAAAAAGCTCCCGATTTTAAAGACGAGGGTGTCACCTGTGAGGTTTGCCATGGCCCGGGAAGCGCTTACAAAAGCCTAAGTGTCATGAAAAGCCGTGAAGAATCTGTAAGCAAGGGCCTCACAGTGAAGGATACACCTGAGGAGAAAAAAGCATGGTGTTTAACCTGCCACGGAGATGCACATGGCACTCCATTTGATTTCGAAGCATCCTGGGAAAAAATTAAACATATTGTACCTGAAAAACAATAATCTCGAGAATATCTTTTCTTAGTCTCATTAGAGGAGTGCTTGAATTTCATTCAAAATGCACTGCTAATAAATTGGAGTTGATTTCCACATTATTTTAATCTCTTCAACTCCTGAATTTATATAATTTTTACATTCAACATATAAAATTGTTGATTAAGCATTAAGGGTGTTTTGCATGAAAATCAAAAGGATTGTTTTCCTTTCTCTTTTTCTCCTATTTTTTGTTGTTCCGCTTACAATGTCAGCTTCAAACGAAGACTGCGAAGCCTGCCATTCCGATCCTGACTTAGACGGAATAGTTGGCGGCCGTACGGTCTCCATGTATGTGGACTTTCAGAAGTTTAAGGGTTCAACACATAAAGATCTGGACTGTGTCAGCTGCCACATGGATGCCGAAGTTAAGGATTTTCCACATGAAGAACAGCTCGAGAAAGTCAGCTGTGGAATATGCCACGATGTGGCCGAAGAAAGATTTTTAGAAGGCATACACGGAAGAGCCCTCCAGCGCAATGCGCCCTACGCCCCCACCTGCAGTGAATGCCATGGAAATCACTATATTTTACCTCCAAGTGATTTGCGATCCCAGACTTATAAAATGAATATTCCTATCCTGTGCGGCAAATGTCACCGGGAAGGAGCCCCCGTCGCCAGAGTCTATAACATCTCAGAACGAGACATTCTGACCAACTATTCACAGAGTATTCACGGCAAGGGTCTTTTTGAACAGGGATTGATTGTTACGGCCACATGCAACGACTGCCATGGCAATCACCTCGTTCTCCCTCACACCTATACACGATCCACTGTATCGGCCGGCAATGTCGCCACAACGTGTATGAAGTGTCATGCCCGGATCGAAGAAGTCCACACAAAAATCATCAAGGGCGAACTCTGGGAACTTGAACCCGGAGCTATCCCGGGCTGCACGGACTGCCATCAACCCCATACCATCAGCCGGACGAATCTCGTCATGGGAACCTCTGATAGAGAATGCCTCAAATGCCACGAACGTCCTGACATAACAAAAACCACAGATGACCAGACAGTCTCCCTAACCGTTC
This sequence comes from uncultured Eubacteriales bacterium, assembly GCA_964516025.1. GTDB lineage: Bacteria > Acidobacteriota > Aminicenantia > Aminicenantales > Aminicenantaceae > JAUWVG01. The sequence continues at coordinate 618 of CAZEWV010000159.1, read as the reverse complement.
AAAAAGAAGACATTCAAAATTCTGCACATAAAAATATCCCCTGCGTGAAGTGCCATACGGACATCACTCCTCAAAAACAGCGCCCTTGTGAAACAGTACAGCAGGTGGACTGCTCCAACTGCCATGCCCTGATTGCCGAAGACTATTTTTCCAGCGGACACGGGGAAGCCTATTCGCAAAAAAATATAAATGCTCCCTACTGCACGGACTGTCACGGCCAGCATGACGTTCTCTCCCATCTCGATGAGAGAGATGAGACATATCGATCCAATATTCCCAAGCTGTGTGGAGATTGTCATGCAAAACTCGAGGAAACAGGAATCAAAACAACCCCGGAAGGAAATGTGAAACTCGATTATTCCAACAGCGTACACGGCCAGGGATTGATCAAAAAAGGTTTACTGCCCAGTGCAATATGTACAGACTGCCACAGCACACACTTCATGCTCGACCACGAAGATGAACGATCATCCGTCCATTCTAAAAACCTTCCCGCCACATGTTCCACATGCCACAAGGGTATTTACACCGAGTTTGAAAAGAGCATCCACAGCCCCACTGTATCAAAAAGCAACGAAAAACTCCCCAACTGCGAAGACTGCCATTCCGCTCACAAAA
>CAZEWV010000158.1:0-6593 GCA_964516025.1 uncultured Eubacteriales bacterium | reverse complement strand
AGAGAATCAACGGAAGTGGACATTGTGGCCCCGACAAATCCGGTCACTCCATAACGGGCTTGATAGGATGCGATTGTTTTCAGACTCTCGATATCGGCATCCAAGATATCTTTGCCGAGAGCTCCGTGGAGATGGAGATCAATAAAGCCGGGAGCGATGAAATTTTCCCCCAAATCGAGGATTTCAAAACTGGTGTCAACGGCCGCTTTCCTCAAATCGGATACAGAGAAAATATTCTCTCCCTCGACAACAACAATCCCCCGCGGCAGGAGCCGATCAGTAAAAACAAGTTTTCCTATGTATCCCTTTTTCATTTTATAACCTGCTAAAAATGAATGTATAAGATGGAATATTGTAATTTATTTCAGGAAGCATTACCATTTCTGTGATTTTATGAACGAATCTGTAAAGGGAAGAAATGGAATTGTTTAAGTGAATACAACGGTAATTGACAATTTAAAGATGATGTATAATGAAAAAATTAATTTTCTCTACCGGAGTATAAATGAATAGTTACAGGAAACATGTTTTTAGCTTGGCTACAATTCTTCTTCTTACTCTCACTCTAGTGGGATTGGCCAACCAAATAGAGTCAAAACCTTTTCAAACCATCACAGAAGAAATACTAAAAAAGGGATTAAAAGAGTTGGGCGCCTTTTCTATATTAGAAAAAATCACCGGAATCGGCCCTCGCCTGACCGGTTCACCACAGGCCGCAGCTGCTGTCGAACTCATGCTTCAGCAGATGAAAGATTTGGGACTGGACAATGTTCACCTTGAACCCACTCAAGTTCCGCAATGGGTTAGAGGCCTCAAGGAAGAGAGCCGGCTTGTCTCTTCTGTATTCGGCACTCTCCCACTTTCCATCTGTTCTTTAGGAGGAAGTATCGGAACTCCAAAACAAGGAATGTCCGCTCAAGTTCTGGAAGTCAAGTCTTTCGATGAGCTGAAAGACCTCGGTGATCAAGCCAAGGGAAAAATCGTTTTTTTTAACCGCGCCATGGACCCTTCTCTCCTCGACACCTTTGCCGCATATGGTGGAGCCGTCGAACAGAGAGTCCAGGGTGCCGTTGAGGGGGCCAAAGCCGGAGCGATCGCTGTTCTTGTCAGATCTATGACAACAAGTCTCGATAATTTTCCGCACACCGGCATTATGAGGTACTCTCCCGATATCAAGAAAATCCCCGCAGCCTGTATCAGCACAATGGGAGCCAACCTCCTCAGTGATACTTTAAAAAAAGACCCCAAACTTCAGGTCTTTATGAATTTTGACTGTCAGAACCTTATGCCAGTGATATCCTACAATGTCATCGGACAGCTCACGGGAACAGAAAAACCCGAGGAGATCATTCTTGTGGGCGGACATCTCGACAGCTGGGATCTCAGTCCGGGGGCTCATGACGACGGTGCCGGTTGTGCCCATTCCCTTGAAGCTCTTCGCCTCTTAAAAGAACTCGGTCTCCAGCCCAAACGTACCATACGGGTCGTGATGTTTATGGATGAAGAGTCCGGGGGAACAGGAGGCCGGGACTATGCCACCGCTTCAGAGAGAAAAAAAGAATTCCATCTGGCCGCCATCGAATCCGACAGAGGTGGCTTTCTCCCATTGAGATTCGGTATTGGAGGTAGTGAGAAAGTTTTTCAAAACCTTAAAAAATGGGAGAGCCTGTTTCTTACTTTAGGCATGCTTGGGATGCATCAAGGAGGGGGAGGTGTGGATATCGCCCCTCTGGCCAAGGGCGGAACCGTCACTATCGGTTTAGTTCCTGAATCTCAAAGCTATTTCGATGTACATCACTCCGGTAGGGATGTGTTGGACGCTGTCAATTCCATGGAGCTGGAGCTGGGAGCCATCGCCATAGCGGTCTTTGCTTATGTGATGGCACAGGAAGGTATTAATTAGAGATAAGGAAGATTTCGACAATTTCCCTGTATAAATTTCAAAACCTGAGGTCTTGAAGCGAGAGGCGGTCTTTTTTTGTGTAATCACGGGGAAGAGCATAGATGTTATCGGGAACAGACTTCCTCGACATTTCCACGACTTCCTGGGCGGACTCCATTTCGGCTCCCATAAAATTAAGGGCTATTTCCGTGCGGTAGTGGAATCCTTCAATTTTCAACAATTCAGCGACAGCCTTATCGGTCAACAGATGGATCACTTTGGCCAGTTCAGGAAACATCTCCTCCAGATAGGTTTTCCTATCAAAGGGAACATCGAGCGTCGCCCACACTCTCATCTTCATTGATATCATTAAAGATTCGATTTCGACTTCATAAACTCTGCACTCTCTCTTTTCGAATTTCTGATATTCATCTGTCGGGGTTACAGAAACTGTCACTTGTCCCATGAGTTGTCTTAAGGATTCTGGGAAATATCTGTGGATATCAACAGGAACAGTCATTTCAACATAAGTTTTTTGCACATGATCAATAGTGTAGATGATTTTCCTATCCAAAAGAACGATAAGAGACCGTTCTTGTCCGTGTAAGGCCAGTCTTTTTTTACCTATCCAGGTTTCAATGATTTCTTCCCTAGCCTCGTGTTCCTGTCCTTCAAGAACAAAGGCTTTATTTTGGATAATCTGCTTGATGTAGGTATCGGCGCCGTATGAAAAACCCACAAGCACGGACATCAAAACAAGGATAATGGCTGTCCGTTTCATGAAAATTCTCTAAAGATTTATGATAATTCTTTATCCGTGTTTAATCAACAAACCATCAGCAGAAAGGCAAATCGGAAGGTTTCGAATACCATGTCCCAGAGCTTGAATTTCTGTGATCATGCCTTTGCGAGACTCACGGTCCTGATTACTCAAAACCGTTAAAGATCCTCCCTCTCCCCCGGCCCCGTTCACTTTCCAACCGAACGCACCGAATTTTTCGGCAATCTTGATAACAGCATCGGCCTCCTCAGATATCAAATCAGGATGAAGGGCTCTCTGTAATTCGTTGTTATTAACCATCACACGGCCAAATGCAGCAAGATCTTCACTCATCAAACTGCTTTTACCTTCTTCTGCAAGGATTCGAAATTCTTTAAGCAATCCAACTTGAGAGCCTCCTTTTTTGAGGGATTTAATCACGCGTTTGTGAATATCGGAAGAGCTGTGCGCACTTCCTAAATAAATAAGACACAGCTGATGATTGAGATATTCTCGTAGCTTCTGACTGAGAGTGACACTTTTCACTCGGGCTTCAGGATATTTCCATATGTGGATATCACACACTCCTCCATATGCGGAACATATTTGATCCTGGATTCCACTCTGCTGATTCAGCTTGTCTATTTCTACCTTATGAGCAAGACCGGCAATCGCCCCGGCAGAATGCTTCCTCGAAAAAAGAGCGTCAAGGGCTCCAAGAAGTGCCACACATACAGACGCGGATGTACCGACCGCACTTCCCGCTGGAAAAAAAGAACGAATATGTATGTCCAATTTTTGATCTTCAGGAATTGGCAGCGAACCCACGGATCCCTGAATGAGCGGGTGAATTGAGTAGTCGGGTTTATCAGGATTTATATGGAAAACTTCACCGTAGTCAACCGAATGAACCCTTACACGATTTGGCGTCCCTTTCCGATTGTCAAAAACAGAAATATCCACTTCGACACATGGGGACACGGCCATATTGAGTACATGTCCTTCATCCGAAAACCAGGTGTCTGTCCAGCCTCCGATGTCATTGATGCGCAGAGGAGCCGAGGAATGAATTTCTAATATTTTTTCGGCCATTTCTTAAAATATGATTGTGCCATGACAACCTCACACTCAATTGAAAAGAGCAAAAACTCTGGCCGGTGATCCTGTGCCCTCTTTTATAAGCATGGGAATCACATAAAGTGTTGCTCCGGAAACCGGAAGCTTATCCAACTGAGCAATATTCTCAAGGGCTAATTTGTCTGCCCCACAAAGAATTCGGTGAGCAAGAAAATCTTTTGACTGACCGTTATCAATGCTTGGAGTGTCAATAGCAATCCCTGTTATGTTCCTGTTAGAAACCAGATATTCGATTGATTCAGGAGAAAATCCGGGAAATCTTAGATCAGGAATAGCGTCTTCTCCTGTCTTGCTTGTCCCCAAGACATTTTTTTTGTCAGGATAATATTTAGAGTCGATCCCAGTGAACATGATTACCCATGCTTTCCCAGGGATATGTCCATTCTCTTCTTCCCAAGCAAGGATATCCTCCACAGACAGAAGATAATCACGATTGCTTTCGCACTTATGAACCACATCAATCTTTACAGCTGGACCAACCCATTCCTCTAAAGGAATCTGATCTATGGTTCGTCCATTTTCGGAAAAATGAATGGGAGCATCTACATGGGTTCCACCATGCTCAGAAGCAGAAAATTCATTGGATGCATACCACCAACCGGCCTCGCTAACTTTCCAATCCAGTTTGACCAATTGAAAAGGTTTTGCCGTTGGCCAGTAAATCGTATTGTTATCATAAGGATAAGTCATATCCAGCCACTGACTTTGAGATTTTTGTGGTGATTTGCAGGTTAACGTTACACACAGCGCTAAAACTATCAAAAACAAGATTTGGAAAATCCTGTTTCTCTCCATTGTCCCCTCCTTTTTCAAATTGGATTAGGATCTGGAATGAATCATGGGGATTCAATAATCCGGACAATTCTGGTTTCGTTTTTAGAGTTGAGAATTTTATATTCTTCCAACCAATCGATCATAGTTTGATCAAGTGGAAACAAGGTGTCCTTTGAATGGGGAACAGGAAATCCAAAATATTTGTCTTCTGCATGACCTACCACGTAATCATTGCTGACCACGGTATATTTTTTCCCCGGCAGCAGAATTTTTCCGTCTTTTACGACAACTTCTCCATTCACTTCGATGAAGTCAACTCTCTCTCCGATCACTTTTTTTTCATGGGAATAGTATTTGTATGATAGTCCTGACACCTGAAGTCTATCTCTTATTCTATCTACATCGAGTTCGAGGATGTCTTTAAGCTGCTTCCCTGAGATTTCAAAGAGCACTAGTGTATTGTTGAAGGGTGAAACCTCAAAAACATCCTGGATACAGATGCTGCCGGCCAGGATATTCGATCTGATGGCGCCGCTGTTATGAAAACCGATATGGGCATTTGTCTTCCAGCGCATGACATCGGTTATCCAATTCCCGAGCTCGTTCTCGACATTTAAGCTATCCTTAGGATAGTCAAGTTTCAGAAAGTCCGACTTGGCTTCCCCGATGACTTTTTTACATTCTTCCCCAATTGCTTTTTCAATTTCATCGACCAGAGAGCTAATCTGTGGAGAAGGATTCAATTCAATATCCGCCCAGAGCTGAATCAATTTCTGTTCATAATTGACGATTTTTCCTTTCTCAACGTCCAGCTTGAGATAACCCAATGTCCGCCCATGGCCGAACGTTGACTGGACTAGAACTCCATTCTCTACCTGAAACCGTCCGTCCTCTGATGCGCACAAAACGACATCAATCCCGGGAACTTCTTGTGCAACCCTTAAGCCATCTTTAAATCCCGAGTGAACAGTCACAACCACCAAGTCTGTGGCTTTCTCCAGCTCTGTCATGTAGGAGTTGAGCGTAGGAACAATGGGCAGAACATCTAATCCTTCTACCCTATCCTTATGAACTTCAATAAGGAAATTTTCTTCCATGACGGCGATCACCCCAACTTTTAGATTATCAATCTCAAAGATATGATAGGGCTTATTCACAAGCAGTTTTTTTTCCTTTGAGTCGATGATATTGGCCTGGATTGTTGGAAATTCAGCTATGGATACCAGTCCCAATGCATTTTCTTTCCCTTCATCGAATTCATGATTCCCTAAATTCCAGAGATCATAATCAAGCCTATTTAAGAATTCCATCATGGCACCGCCAATCACACCCTTATAAGTGATGGTGGTGGCAAATGTGCCGGTCATGATATCTCCCTTATCGATAACCAGTAAATTTTTTTCCGTTTTTCTTATCTCGTTGAGATAGTGGCTGACAGCCTTCATCCCCCCGACCAATCTGTCCTCGCCATCCTGTTTAATTATATAGGGGAGAAAACGGCCGTGCGTATCATTGGAATGGACTAGTGTGATGGACTGTGACATCTGCGGTGAATCACACGAAACCAAGATCATAAAAGAAAGAAAAAATCCCGCAGTTATTTTTAATACTGTTTTTTTCTTTAGAAAACCAGACCCATGATTTTTCATCTGTGATCGTCTCTGAGTATTCAAATCCATGAAAGTCTTAGGCTTCCATAGCGGCCTTGATCCTTTCTCGAGTCATCGGAAGCTGGAGCATCCGGATTCCAACAGCATCATAGATGGCATTGGCCACAACTCCACCCATAAGGATAATGGCCGGCTCCCCTCCCCCTTGAGGGGATAATTTTTTGTTCTCCACAAACGTTGTTTCTATTTTAGGAAGCCAGGAAAATCTGGGGATTTTATACGTGTCGAAATTATGGTCGCGAATCTTTCCACCGTGGAAATGGATCTCCTCAGTCAGAGTGTACCCGAGTCCCATTATTATACACCCCTCCATCTGAATTTTTGCACCTTCGGGATTGATAACCAATCCCATATCCTGAGCACACACCAC
>CAZEWV010000157.1:0-6594 GCA_964516025.1 uncultured Eubacteriales bacterium | reverse complement strand
TGGGAACACTTTTAGCCGAATTTCAGATGCCGGAGATGGCGCCGGGCGAATACGTTCTCTTAATATCTGCCTTGGATCAAACGAGTCAAGCCCGTTCGCAGACATCGATCGCCTGCAGGATCTACTAGCTTGCGGCTCTTGGCAATATAATTGTCTGTTTAAAGGGTTCGTCGGATATAAAAAATTCAGGACAATTGTACTGATTAGCTTACAAATTTTGATTTTTTGTATCCATCTTCTCCCTGAAAAAAGATGGCATATTTATTGCTGCAGAGTTCTTTGTTATGGGACAGGGGGAAGCCTAAATGAAGAAAATATTAATAATTATGGTTCTTTGGATATTTCTATTTTTTTTCTCTGTCCAGGCAAAAGCCCAATCAGTTCCAATCCAGGAAAAAAAGGCCCAGGAACTCAAGCATGAGGTGGCGGTTACACTGAAGCTTATCCAGGTCTATGTGACGGACAAAAAAGGGAATCCCGTGACCGATCTGAAAAAGGAGGATTTTATCCTCTTCGATAACAACCGGGAACAAATACTTACAGAGTTCGAGAAACACAATATCCATCTTCCCCGGGGAGCAACAACGACGGCTGAAACCAAACCACTTCTGGAAAAGAGGCCACTCGAGCCTGTCCAGCCGATTCTGAACCGGAAGTTCTTCCTTTTTTTCGATTTCGCATGGACAGATCCTCAGATGATCCAGAAATTCCGGGAAACCGCTCTACACTTTGTGGACAAAAGCCTTCTTCCGACTGACGAAGTCAGTGTTCTGTCCTCCACAGGAGGAAGACAACTCCAGGTCCATTTTTTCCAGACAACCGAACACGAAAAGGTTCGGCGCTTCTTCGACGATCTAGGGCTCAAAGAAACAAGCAGAAGGGCAGAAGATCCGGAGGAATCATACCAGCGTGGGTTGGAGGCTGGAGACCTGCCTGATTCCAGACCGGGTGCCGAGATGGGACTGGCCTTAGCACTCCGCTATGTTCCCGGCCAGAAACACCTCATGTTGATTTCTGGAGGGATTAGCCCTTTTATATACGAATTACCTCTACTCCGCTTCAAGGCTGAGAATCTTATCAAGGAACTCAACAATTCGAATGTCGCGGTCTTTTCGCTGAGAGCAGCTCCGATGTCCATGGCGCCCGATTTTCATACTGGTGCTGCAACCCTGCAGAAATGGGCCACTGAGACCGGAGGAAAATACTTCGGTAATTTCTTCAAGGCCGACGAACATCTCGAGCAGATAAAGATCTCGACCGCCACTTACTATGTCCTGGGCTATTCAGTGAACGAGACATGGGATGGAAAATACCACAAGATCAAGGTCAAGGTCTCCCGGCCGGGCTGCAAAGTCATGGCCCAAAAGGGATATTTTAATCCCAAAACGTTCTCTCGATACACCAAGTTGGAAAAGGAGATTCACCTTGTCGATCTGGCCCTGGTTGAAAGGCCGCTGTCTCAAATCCCCGTACGTTTCCAGATGACTGCTCAGGTCTGCTCATTTGACAATAAAAACAACCTGCTTCTGGCTGCACACCTTCCAGCAGAAGAGTCGGCTAAGATTTCCGAGGGAAAAGCGGAAATCCACAGTCTTATCTTTGATGCGAGAGATGAGATTATCAGCCATCACAGATGTGAGGAAGACTGGCCAAGCCTGGCCGGAAAGGAGATCTATCTACTTGGCTCTGCTGGTCTTCCTCCTGGCAAATACAGGTGTAGAATAGTCATCAGGGATATGGAGACTGGGAAAGCCGCGGTTGCCGGCTTCACAACAAATGTGCAGTCTGAAGAGGAAAAAAAATTCCAGATCTTCCCACCTCTCCTTCTTATGCAAGAAAAAGGAGCCTTTTATGTTAGAGGGATGGAGGAGGCTGTACGTTTAACGATTCCTCAATCGTTTGAGTTTGCAGATTCTTATCTTATCGATACTTCCAGCTACATTCCATTTTTAGGAAGAACATTGGCACCGGAAACAGACCTGTGGGCCTCCATACGGTGTTCCGTTCCTTTAGGGATGGATGAGGAAATCAGCTTGTCCGCTATCCTGTTCGACAAAACGATGGTGGAAGAGATCGCTTTGCCACTTGAAATCATTCGTGAAAAAGAGGGACCAGGTGTGAAAACCTTTTTTGTCCGTTTCCGAATTCCTGACGTGGAAATGGATGAATACACATTGATATTTACTGTCGAACATATTGTCTCGGGCAATAGAACAGAAACTGCCCAAGATTTCCTTATAAAATGAAATTCCTAATTAAGCGTCCTAAAGTTTTTGTTTTACTCCTCATTTTCTTAATGATGTTGACAATGATGGCTATCTCTAGTGATTCCGTAATGGTTTTGAAAAAAACAGAACAATCCTCCGATTCAGTCAATTTAGTGGAGCTTTTGATTAAAGCGGCCGCGTATGCCGATCGGCTGGAGGCATCGGTTTTATACTTTGTCTGCCGTGAGGAAATCAAGGAGTGGATTGATCCTAGGCTTGAGGCAAATCTTTCGATAAGCGTAGAATACAGTTGGACCGGTTCAGATCCTCTTGGGAGAAGAGATATATCCCGTCTGCGGGCGAAAAGGATCAAAAAAACCTATGTCTATGACTATCAATGCATCCGAAAAGAGGGAAAGATCCAAGAGCATCGCACCCTCTTGGAGGAGGATGGGGAGATAAAAAACGAATCCAACGTTTCACTTAAAACTTCTGTTTTCCGCTACGCTACGAACATGATGGGGCCTGTGGGCTTGTTCGGTGCACGCTTCCAATCTGAGTATGTGTATACAATCGTCGGGGAGGAAAAGAAAAAAAGGCGAAAAGTCGTGATTGTCGAAGCCAAACCTAAATTGGATGACCCGACGTCCACAAATCTATACGGCAAAGCCTGGCTTTTTGCCGATACCGGGGATATTCTCAAGATTGAGTGGAATGAAAATCGAATCGGCCATTTTGAAATCTTCGAAGAGCGGGGAAAACAGTTTAACAGAATTCCCCGAATCAAGGTACGTTCTGAATTCGAGATCGAGAAAAATGGGCTGCATTTTCCGTCCCGTTTGTTCATGGAAGAGGCTTACTCTACCAAACACGGCCGGGCCTTTATCCGGTCTAAGACAACCATTGAATATAAGGATTTCAAATTTTTCACGGTCGAGGTGGAAATAAAATAAAATATTTAATCCCGTTAAAAACCACTTCAGACCAAATTGAATGGGAAAATTGTGTCCCTACTGCTGGGGAATCAAATTCGGCATAAAACTTGCGGTCTCTCTTCTGGTGTAGTATTTATCTTCAGAGAGAAAGGGAGGAGTATAAAGTGGCAAAAAAAGTCATTCTATGCGTTGCAATTGTGAGCGCGGCCCTCTTTATATTTGCACAGGAAATCCAACACGAGTCCGTGGTTGTCAACATTGAGGTCCAGACACGTGTGTTTCGGGGAAATAACTTCATCGACAACCTCACCAAGAATGACTTCCTTCTCTATGAGGATGGGATCCTTCAGGAGATCGATGCGGTTTATCTAATTAAAAAGACCGCGATTCAAAGAGAAGAGACAGAAATGAAGCCAGAAGTCGCAAGGCAAACATTCGTTCCAGACACTTCAAGGAATATTGTTCTGAACTTTGACATGAAAGATTATCTTCCAAAAATCGAAGAGGCGCTGGATCAGTTTATCGGAAATTTTCTCTCCCCTGAAGATACGCTCATAGTGATGACACCGGTCAAGACTTATAATTTTAAAAAAGAGGCGCTGTCACTCTTACCCAAAGAAAAGATTGCCGAACGATTAAAAGAAATCGTCAGAAAAGATATCCAACTCGGAAGCAGAGACTATAAAAGCTTGATGAGAGACTACATGAGACTCTACCGTTCCGAAATGGAATTGGATTTTAAGCTCTACTTGATGCAGGATAAGATCAGGGAAATTCAGAACAACAGATATTTACCGGAAAAGAGAATGGAGGACTTTGCCAATTACCTCGAGAACATGGCCGGTCAAAAATTTGTATTTTTTTTCTATCAGAACGAAACCATCCCTATCCCGCCTTTTGCTGTTGAAGATCCGAAACACTTTGAATTTATCAGTGAAATAATGAACTTTGTGACCTTTGATCCGGAAAAGATCAAGCGAATCTTTTCCGATTCCTCAATTTCCCTCCATTTTTTGTATGTCACCAGAACTAGAAGCTCTCTGAGAGATATCGAAAGCAGGGGAACTTCAGACATGACCATGCAGGATATATCCTCGAATATGTTCGGTATTTTAAACGGGATCGCAAAGGCTACAGGAGGACTCACCGAGAGTTCCGATAACCTTGCCTCAATGTTTAAAAAGGCCTCGGATGCGACTGAAAACTATTACCTTCTCTATTACACCCCTAAAGATTACACAATGGACGGGAAGTTTAAAACCATAGAGGTAAAAGTCAAAGACAAAAATTACAGGATCACACACCGCCAGGGTTATTTCGCAAATTAGACGGGATGGACATTCTACATGGTTTTCCTTTGGCTTAATTAAAGTCAGAAATCCGGGCTTTTTTACGAAGTTTTTCTAATATCTCTTCAATTTCTGACTCAGATTTTCCTTCGATCTGGATCGGTTTATCTATTCCCTCTATTATTCCAACAATCCCTCCAGCAATCATGCCCCCAATTCCGGAAATAATGGCCATTCTTTTCGCTAAATCTTTAAAATAAATGTTATCAAGAGGGAGTTGGAACATTTCATAAAATCCCACAGCGCCCAATACACCTCCAGCAGCTCCAATTGTCAGACCCAAGCCGGAATTTCTTAAAATTTTGGCCTTTTTTTCTACTGTAATAAGTTTTACATCCATGATTTGGATTGTTTCATCAAGTCTATTTTGGAAATCCTGAATTAAGAGGCTTTTTTTCTTCACCGCGATCAATTCTCCCCTCACTATTTGATCATCTCTTTTTTGTATTATTATCCCAGCTCCCCGTCCTTTATTGGCAGCTAATTGTCCATGAACCGTCATTAATAAAAAAATGCTTAGTATCACTGTAATAATTTTTTTCATTTCTTCCTCCTATGTTGTTTCATTCAATTAAAAGATAAGCTTTATAGGGAGGAAAGTTGTCAGGAAGTTGTTAAAGATTTGTTAAAAGTTTGTTAAGATTTGTCCGGATTGTGACTTTTTAATCTGTCCTGATTTAAGGGTCTAGGCTTCCAAGCAGGAAGATGATAAAATAGTGGAAAGTTAAAGAATGCGAGAAACGGTGATTCATTCACGCTGATAGAGGAGGCCTCTCATGGGAAAGAGCAAGGACAAGAAAAAAGCACAGGACAAAAAAGAGCCAAAACGGACATTAAAAGAAAAGAGAAAAGCGAAAAAGGAAAAAAAACAGGCGATCGAAGAATAAAATTAAAACAATAATTAAAGGGACATCATACTTAATTCGAAAGAATAATTAAGTATGATGTCCCTTTAATTATTATGTCCTTTTAATTTCACAACAATGACTAACGGAAAGACATCATCAAACGTCAAAGAGACGCGGCCGATCGAATACACCCTGGAAGGCAAATGGAAGGTCCTGGTCGGACGCACCGAAAAGGACAACGACACCCTCAGCCTTAAGGTTGCCAAAGCCAACGACTGGTGGTTCCATGTCCGCGGAATGCCGGGCAGCCACGTGGTCCTCAAGGTCCCGGCAGGGGAAGATCCCGGCAGGGATATCCTTAAAATGGCGGCCTCCATCGCAGCCTACTACAGCAAAGTCCGGACAGGCGGTGTTGTGGCGGTCTCATGCACCCGTGCGCGTTACGTGACAAAACCCCGGGGGGCCAAACCCGGTACGGTCCAGATCCGCAAAGAAAGTGTTTTGAAAGTCCGCCCCGGATTAGGAGAGGCGTTGAAGGAATATACAATAACCCATACGAATCTTTCTTCATAATAGTCTTGACTTCTTTGAAGTTTCAACATACATGATAGATTAATACGACTTTCGAAGGAGGAGATACGCATGTTGAACATCTCTCATCTCTCCAAGACCTTTGAAACCCTAAAAGCCGTAGACGACATTTCCTTTGATGTCGGTAAAGGGGAGATTTTTGGATTTTTAGGGCCCAATGGAGCCGGAAAAACCACGACAATATCGATGATAGCGGGCCTGCTCAAACCCGATTCGGGCAAAATCCAAATCGATAACATGGATTTAAAAACCGATATCCGGAAAATCAAAAGAATCATGGGCGTCGTTCCCCAGGAAATGGCTTTTTATGAAGAACTTTCTGCCAAAGAAAACCTGAATTTCTGGGGAAAACTTCAGGGTTTGGGACGAAAAACTCTCTCCGAGCGCATAACCTATTACATGGAAAAAACCGGGCTGACAGGAAGAGAGAACGAACCGCTTAAAAAATATTCCGGAGGGATGAAAAGGCGGATAAATCTTATTATCGGCCTGATTCACCAGCCCAAGCTTCTTCTCCTGGATGAGCCCACAATCGGGATCGATGTGCAGACCAAACTCAATATCTATGAGCTCATAAGAGAAGCATCTGAAAAAGGCACAACAATTCTATACACCACTCACAATCTCAAGGAAGCCGAAGAGCTCTGCCACCGCATCGCCATCA
>CAZEWV010000156.1:0-6607 GCA_964516025.1 uncultured Eubacteriales bacterium | reverse complement strand
CTTGAGCGCCAACCCGCAAAGGATCTCAAATCCCATCCCCTTGGCTTCCCTGATATTGAGCTTCGAGGTAACACCCCTGTCCCAGACAATACACACATTCTTTATCTCATGCCGCCTGAGATGAAGAAGAATATCCAGCAGTGTCTTTGAGTCAAATATATTGCCCTCAAAGACCTTATGAAAAATTGGTATCCCTTCCTCCTTTGTTATGGCCAGTCCAATCTGTATCTGCGGCTGATTCCGTCGCTCCGCATTTTGCCCCTTCTTGGCCAGAGGACAGCAAACCCCATAAAAATAGACATTGGTAATGTCGTAAAAATAGCCCGATGGAGAAAGACTCAAATTATCTTTTAATCGAGAAAAAATCCGCTCCTGTACCTTATCGCCATTCATCCCATCCAGATAATCGATCGCCTCTACGAGCTTTTTGTATGTAATCTTGGGTATGTCTAGAAGGTTACTGATTTCGGTCTTCTGATACCACTCGGTCATTCCTCTTAAACTGTCGGGTGCGACACAGTGGGCAAAGGCGAGACTCAAAAGATAATCCCCGTAGTCCCCCAGCGCTTCTGCCAAATCGATCTGTTTGGCGACTTCATCCAGGACTAACAAAGGCCCAAATATGGTGACCTTATCGACTGAGGATCTTTCCACAGAGCCTGTGAGTATGGGTTTGTCATCGACTTGTTTTCCGACATACCGGAGATGTTTCTGAATGACTTTGCCTCCGATTCTTTGGTTTTCGACCTCGGCCAGATAAATAGAGTCACCCTTTTTTATTTTCCTAATGAAGCTCATAGTGTATATGATATACACTACAACATGGAATGTCAAGTTATTTATTTCCTTAAACTTGCTGATTTTGCTATAGTTGCCGTATGCCTTAAGTGTAGTGTACATTTTTTAAGGAAAAGTCAGGTAAATTACAATTAACTATTCAGATAATGTTTGTGATTATTATAGGATTGATTATCACACCTTCAATAAAAGCTCAGATTCATGATGTGACAGTTATCGTTAAAGGCATGGCATGTCCTTATTGCGCCTATGGAGTTGAAAAGAAGTTAAAAAAATTAGATGGGGTTGCGACTATAACCATCAAAATAAAAGAGGGAACAGTTATTTTAAAAGCAAAGCAAGGGATTTGATTCTACATCAAGAGATACTCTATGGTCTCACTGAAGATTTAGCCGTCACTCTTGCCCTCCCGTTTATTCTTAACCGAGAATTAGAAGCCGGGGGCATAGGGAAGTCCAGTTCCGGTATTGGTGATACCTCTTTAAGAGTGAAGTACAGATTCTGGCGCCGTGACAGAATAAGTGTTCAGGACTCTGCTGCTTTTATAGTCAGTATTAAATTCCCCTTAGGTAATACCGATAAAAGTCCACGACTTGGAACTGGATCTACAGACTTCCTCTTCGGTGCTGCTGCTGCAAGGGAGTCGCTTCTCTGGTATTATTTCGCCGACGTCCGATACCGGGTAAATACTAGAGGGAATGCCAATCTGAAGATAGGCGACAGGTTTTTTGCAGATGGAGCCATTGGCATTCGTCTTTGGCCTGCGGAGTATTTAAAACCAGATCTTGTGGTCATCGCTGAACTCAATTGGGAAACATTTCTGAGGGATAAACTCGACGGTTTAGGTGTCGAGGATTCAGGGGGAAATCTGGCATTTATCTCTCCGTCATTCTTTTTTACGTACAGAAACTGGGCCGTAAAAGGCGGAGTTCAAATTCCGCTCTATCAAAGCTTTAATGGAAGCCAGCCAGAAGAGGGCCTCAGGTACAAACTGGCTGTAGAAGTTCATTTCTGAATCTTTGCATGAATATGCGATTTTCAATAGAATCTGCAATCCAGATTAGAAATTACACTTTAATTTATCCTTTATTTACCAGCAAAAAAGGATTCCTCTCTTTATCTCTATGCAGGGTGTTTTTAGGGTATTGGTGAAAGAAACGGAGATTTCCTCATCTGTAGGATCTGATCCTGTTCATTTAGCCGGGCGGCCAAGATAGCGGTCGAGCCATGCCAGAGTTTCCTTTATGAGTTCATTTACTGGGACGAAATGGTCAGTTTCGTATAATTTCAGTTCTTTGTGTTCATCCGGAGTTCCTAAAAGATCAAACATAGGCTTTACCATTGTATCATAAGGAAAGGTCGTGTCGTATTTACCGTTTAACATCAAGGTTGGAATTTTTATCCGAGTAACATAATTAATTTGATTTACTTCAGGACGCCCAAGTCCGTCCATGCCTCCTACCACTAAAACGCATGTTTCAAGACGTTCCTCTATGGCTGGGATAATCGCTCCGAACTTTCCTCCCCAACTCACTCCGTAATAGGCAAGCTTATTACTGTCAATATTTGGACGTGTTTCTAAAAAGTCGATGCACCTTTTGAAATCCTTTACCACTTGAATCCGATATTCAGTAAATTGACGCGTATCAGAAGCTGGGATTTCATATCTTCGTTCGAATGTCCCTTTGTAAATAGGATAGAGGACAGCCCGACCATCCTTTACTATAAAAGATAGAAAAGTCACAAATTCCGCGTAGCTGTCAAGGCCTTTGCTCGATTTTTGATAAATTGAACCGGCTGCAGGAACATAAATGACCGTCTGATAGGGAGGTGCTGTATTTTTAGGAAGAAAAAGATAGGAAATGATCCGCTCATCGCCGTAAGCGGCATCAAAGGTTATCTTCTCTTGAATCCAGCTTTCATGAGTATCGTCCCGTGACTCCACACGTGCATTCAGATCGGTCTTGTCATAAGAAAACTGCTCTTTGTAAACCTGAAAAATAGAATCTGCTACTGGCTTTTCTTTGTAAAAATCTCTGGTTTCACCAAATTTTATCATTTGAAACGCTGATTCAGGGATTTTCTCGGGATCAGGATAAAAAGCACATCGGATCCCATTTTTAGAAGAACGATCAAAGGAAGGAGCTTGGCTCAAATTCACGAACATGTAGGTGGTATCGTTCCAGGCGCCACCCCTGATTAATCTTCCTTTCTGGGTATCGTTCCAGCACCATTCTCTCACATTCCCTGCCATGTCATACGCTCCATAAGACGTTATGCCTGGAAGACTCCCCACTGGAACAGGACCTTTACCTCCAAAGTTACTAAAGGGAGCAAAAACAGCGAAACCCCCAAGTTGGGGAATAGCTAAAGGAGTGTATCTCCCCCTTGCAATATTCCAATGATATCCGGTGGGTAGACTTTTTCCCACAAATTCTGCATAAGCTGCAGCCTCGTACCAGCTAATTCCTGAAACCGGATAATTTTCCTGTCCCTCGGGATAATCTCCTGCCTGCCAAGTGGTAGGGCCAGGCCTGCCTGTTTGATCTACAAATTCTGCCATGGCTTCTTCCCAAGTCAAGATCCTTCCATCTTTGATAAATTCATGCTTCCAGTATTCCCTATTTCTGTATCTGCCGCTATCTATGAATTCTTTGTATTGTTTATTCGTAACTTCATACGTGTCTATATAGAAATCATCCAATTTTCCAAGATGCGTTTTCGCACCTGGTACTCGCACCATCCCCTCTAGGATGCTTTCTTTCTCATCTAACATTCTCACGAGATCATTTGGAATTATACGTTTTTTTGCTCTTATATCTACGTCCCAAGTGGATGATGCAGCCAAAACTGTCTCATATCCTTCCTTTTCCATTTTCCACCTGAAGATTCCGATGGGTAATCTGATGTTTTCAATAGACGAAACACCTAAATATTCCCATTTACTACCTGGAGCCCTATATTCTTTCATATAAATTTTTGCATCCGGAGGTTCTGTTTTAATGGATATGTTCAAGGAACATTTTGAAAAGAATTCGGCAAGCTTGGGGTCATTCGGAATGTATTTTTCTGCCTTTGCAGCAAGTCTGTAAGCTTCTGTGAAATCCTCCCAACTTGTATCAATAAGCCGCTGGATCTCCGGGAGGGCTTCTTCCCTTGCCCAGCGGATTTTGGCCTGGCTGCTGAAGAACCAGATAGAGACGAGAGAGATCGCAAGAATCACAAGAACTGCCGGGGCCGCGATTTTTGGCTTAAGGATAAGACGAAGGAATGTTCGCAGGTTAAATACTCCCATTTCCTCTGCTCTCAAACTATCCTGATAATTCTTCAGGTCTTTCAACATTTCTGCTGCTGATGAATACCGGGAGTCCGGTTTTTTATTCAAGGCACGGTTTATGATTTGCTGGAATTCAACAGGAATATCGGGTTTTAATGCTTTAATAGGTTGTGGTTCCTCATGCACAACAGAATAAAGAATCGATGCTTCACGGTCTCCTCTGAAGGGCAGTTGCCCGGAGAGCATCTCATAGAGAACCACCCCCAGAGACCAAATATCTGTGCGAAGGTCGACCTCTTCGCCTCTGGCCTGTTCTGGAGACATATAGGCCACTGTACCTAATGTCGTCCCCTCTCTTGTGAGGGGTGATGCACCCTTGACCTTCGCCAGCCCAAAATCCATGATC
The DNA here is from genome assembly GCA_964516025.1 of uncultured Eubacteriales bacterium. Classification (GTDB taxonomy): domain Bacteria; phylum Acidobacteriota; class Aminicenantia; order Aminicenantales; family Aminicenantaceae; genus JAUWVG01. Next base: position 2,126 of record CAZEWV010000156.1, on the reverse strand, counting down.
TTGGCCTGGCCTTTCTCGGTTACCATGATATTGGAACCTTTGATATCCCTGTGAATAATTCCTTTCTTGTGTGCTTCTTCCAAACCCTCAGCCACCTGAATGGTAATGTCCAGAACTTCCTCGGGTTTGAGCGGACCTTTCTCTAATTTTGCCCTTAAAGTCAACCCGTCCACATATTCCATGGCAATGAAGGATTTCTCTTTCTTTTCATCGATCTCATGGATGGTGCAGATATTGGGATGGGAAAGAGCGGCTGCCGTCTGGGCCTCGAGAACAAAGCGCCCTCTTGCCTCTTCATCCTGAACCAGCTCAGGAGGTAAAAACTTGAGGGCAACATAACGTTTGAGCCTGATATCTTCTGCTTTGTACACAATGCCCATTCCCCCTCTTCCCAGCACTTTAATGATCTTGTATTTACCGGCAAGTGTACTTCCATAGGACAATTCCTCCATGGGTTTCAGAATAGTCCTGGTTTGTGAAACGAAGTTTGAATCTGTGGGATGAATCGGAGTCCCGCATTTGCTGCAGAAACGAGAATCATCAAGGATTTCACTCTGGCATTTGAGACATTTCATAACGAATGATCAGATTTAGTTGTTTTAGTTATTGTATGGTTTTGGATCACACTTTACAAATCTCATTTCAAGAGTTCATTGAGATTTTAATCTTAGACACTAATCGAAATAACGCAGTTAATCCGAAAAGAGGGCCCACGGCCAGCACGATCATTACATGTTCGATCCTTCCGGTGGTATTCATATATTTGACCAGCTGAATGCTGATGATAGTAATACTGAATCCGATGCAGTTGGTGATCGTTAGGGCTGTCCCTACCAATTCTTTTGGAACGGTGCGGGCGATTAAAGTGGAATACTGAGGAGAATCCCCAACAACAGTTATTCCCCAGATAAGCAAAAACGCCAGAAACAGAACTAGGGGAAAATGAAATGAGGCCAGGATAAAAACACAGCAAAAACCTGAAATCAGCAGTTGGACAAACGCAATCCTGGCACTGCTTATTTTTACAGATAACATTCCACCCAAAGCACAGCCAAAAAAACCTGAGGAAATAATCAGGAATGACCAAAAGGAAATATTTATTTGATTTTGCGCGTGTGTTTCCACATATTTCAGGAGCAAAATCGGAACAAACGCCCAAAAAGTATATAATTCCCACATGTGACCGAAATATCCAAAGGCCGCAGAACGGAAGTCTTTTAGAGCGAAGACTTGCAGAAAAGCAGACATCCTGAAGTTTATGTTTTTTTTACGGAAAGGGCCATCCTTGATCAAGCTGAAAAGAAGAATTCCTCCGAATGCAGCCACTAATGACACAACCAATAACACCATTTGCCAGGAAAACCCGGCTCCCAGACCTTTAACCAGATGAGGGAATCCGGTTCCGACGACCAGAGCTCCAACTAAAAATCCCAAAGCACGGCCTAATTTGCCGTCATACCAATCAGCGGCTATTTTCATGCCAACGGGATAAATTCCAGCTAGAAAGAATCCGGTCAAAAAGCGGTAACCCAGCAGAGAAAAATACCCAAGGGGAGCCAGAAAGATCATCAGATTAAAAAAGGCCCCTAAGAGTGCACATATCAAAAAAACTATCCTGGGTGAAATCCTGTCAGCGACGGCAAAAGCGGCAAAGCAAAGGGTTCCGAAAATAAAGCCCAACTGGACCGAAGCCGTGAGGTCTCCAACCGCTCCAGGACTTAGAAAAAAACTTTCGGAGAGCTCATCGATAACAGCATTACCTGCAAACCATAGACACGTCCCGGAAAATTGAGCCGCAACGATTACAGGAAGCAAATACCAGGATCTTTTTACGGATTCTTCTATCAAATTTATCCTTCTCTTCTCACTTTAACAACTTCGGCGGCTATGCTCAGGGCAATCTCTTCGGGCGTCTGCGATCCTATCCTGACTCCAATAGGCGTGTGGATCCGATCTATAAATTTTTGAGAGTATCCATCTCTCTTGAGGCTGGCCAGAACTGCTGCGGCTCTCCTCTTACTTCCAATCATTCCAATGTAGGCTGCTTTCTCACACGCCTTGCTTCTGAGAATGATCTCATCGTGTTTATGCCCTCTGGTGATCAGCACAAGATAAGTTGTCGAATC
>CAZEWV010000155.1:0-6657 GCA_964516025.1 uncultured Eubacteriales bacterium | reverse complement strand
TAATTAATATTTTCACAAATTAGACTATTTCAATGTTTGAACCTGAATAGTTACCCCAGATGTATATAAAAATCATAAAGACCAAGGAAAATTATCAATTATATAAGAAGAATGTAGATGGAGTTAAAATATAAAAAAGTCTGGCTAAAGGGTTTGGTCATTTCCTGCCCGTTTGAGAAAGCCCTAGATGATTGTCCTGCCAATGAAATCAGAAAGCTTCCTCTACCAGAAAGAATGGCCTTTGTCAGCAATATGACACCTCAACAAATCGATGAAACCCTTACTCACCACAAAAAATGTAAGACTGAAAGAGAGATTATGTACTAGACTTCATTATCAATAACGAGGAAGTAAAATCCGCCTTTTGAGTTAATCCAAATTGAGAACAAGCTTTAAGGTTTGATTTTCTCGCTCGATTCCTATTTCAACATGATCCATCTCCGGAAGAAATCCCAGTAGATTAAACAGGGATTTCAACCCTTTCAAATCGACACCGTTTACAGTCAGGATGATATCTCCTTGAATAATCCCGAAGTCAGAGAGAACACTATGAATCGGGAGATGACTGATTTGAAATCCGATCATCTTTCCATCTCTTCGAACAGACAAAACCTTTGTGGTTTTCACAAGGACCGGCCATTCTTTTCTCAACCGTCTCTTAAGCTCTTTTCTCGAGAACTTCCTCCTCTCTAGATTTGGACTGTGTATCCGGTTTATCGCATTGTCCACAGGCCGGTACGATGATGTCTGAAGTAAAAACGAACTTGGATGGTTGTAAATCACTGCGTTCGGATAGAAAGCAGCCCATGCAAACCAGTAGGAAATAAACGACTCGGCAGGAATTAATCTTTCTCCAGCCCTAAGGCCTGAAACGGCATTCCCAAAAATATCCCACTTGTTCCCCTCATTATCCTCGATGATAACAGGTAATTCTCCATCGACCGCAGTAAAGGTGAGAACAGTCCCATCACTCAAGGTTCTGAGAAAAGAAACGGCCAAATTTAATGCGGCATTTCCGAAAACAACCACATCCGTGCCATTGAAATTTTCGTTGATAACCTGAATCTCACTCCGGAATTCACTGATGGGAAAGACTTTTGTTCTATCTCCGACAATAAGCCCTAGAACTCGTCTCTTCTTGGAAAGCCTGGAGTCTTCGTTGCTTACAGGGAATAGCAGATTATCATTGGTCTTGTAGCTGCCGTAAGGATAGATGTCGTAATTTCTTGAGAATCCGGTGTCTAACGATAAGATAAACGAGTCGGGATAGAGTGTCTTCCATGTCTCCCAAGTGGTCTCGACAACATGAATCAATTTGGCTTCCTCACCGATGCGCGGCCCGTTGACACTCATGTTCAGCATCTGCGACCAATTACTATCTGTTTCCCGATCGTAAGGGATGAGAGTTGAAGTGAAATCCCAGGAACCAGATAAAGCCAACCCGGTATTTGGGACTTTGCCTGAAAACCTCAGGTCACTCGCAGCCCATCTGTATCTGCCATACATCGAGTAGCTGATAAACCGTTTAGAATTCCAGCGGACACCCAAAAGGGAAATGATTTCGTTTCCGACCTTGTACTCCCGTTCGTTGGTACCGTTAAAGCGGACGGACGCTCCGGCAAAAACCTCAAATCCCGGTATTTGAAGAAGGAGATGGGACACATAGATCCAAGAAAGACTGTCCCATGAACCTGTTCCAGGCTGCATATCCTCGGAAGCAATTCCTATGAATTCGGCAGTGGAGTGACCAATGGGCACCTTTAAACCGGTTCCAAGAGAGATCTCGGTCTGTCGGCCATCAGCAAACATCAAGGGTGTGTACTGAAGCATCAGTATCGAATCTCCCAGCCCTTGGATCCGGACAGGGACAGAATTACTGATTCCTACATGCCTGGATTGACGTACAAAACTGAAGACACCACGAATGGAAATTTTTCGAGGGCAAAACGGGCATCAAATAAGACAGACTGTGCCGTCCTTGACCGTTCGGTATCGTCGACAACTCTTTGCCTTCCTTCAACAAGATCATTGAGTGCGTGGTATTTATAGGAAAGCTCAAAATGCCATTTCTTTCCCTGGAGCGATGAAAACTCTATGGGACTAAAAAGAGGAGTGGCCGCACAACTGCAGGTCTGTGCATATAAAGATCCCATAGAAACACAAAGAACTATTATCCAAATGATCCACAAATGGATGAGGGGGATTGGGAATCTCGAGGACTGAAAGTCAGGAAAAAAGATTTGTTTTAGGGGTTTCGTTCAGATCGATACTATTTCTTTGGTGTCGCCACCATCACCCTTTGTCATTTCTTATCTTTTTTCACTGTTACGGTCAATTTTTTCCGCTTTTTCATTGATTCCAATATCTTTTCGGCCTGCTTGGTCATATTGGAGTCGGGATATTTGGATTTTAATTTCTTTAGAACTTTTTCGGCCTCATCGATTTTTCTCTGGCCAATTTTTGCGACAAATAAACCGTACAGAATTTTTTCCGTACTCTTTCCCTTCGGGTACTCTTTCAGTTCCTCTTCCAGAGCTTTTTCCGCTTCCTCATACTTTCTCAGCCGCAACTGGTTCATCGCTAGGCTAAAAATAACAACATCTTTCAGTTCTTCGTCCAGGTCAAGATCTTTGAGTTTGAGAACTTCCATATAGTATTCAGAACTCATATCCCAAACACGCATATTAGAATAAAGCTGCGCTATTTTGTGCAGGGCCTTAATATCCTGGTTGTCTAGTTCGATTGCCTTTTTCAATTCATTAATAACTGAAAAGTTCATAGGCAAGACTTTCATAAGGGAAAGAAGTTCGTTGGCAGGAATAAATCCAGTGCGACTGAAAATTTCTTTTCCCCAGGGATCTGCAAAGACCACTGTTGGATAGGTTTTGACCTTAAAATTTGTTTCATAATGATGAGTATCGACATTGATAGAGATACAGATAAATTTATCCGACGACACTATAATATTGGACTGTTCCCAAACATCTTTTATCATCCAGGATGAGGGCTGGCTCCAGGGCGCATGGAAAAAGATCAAGACTGGCTTTTCCTGTTCTTCGGCAAGCTTCATCGCTTCAGGGTATTCTGTAATCCAGTTGATTTTCTTTTTCTGAGCCTCCTGTGCCCAAATAAAACCCAGAAAAAAAAGCACCAGCAGTCCCCATCCCACTGTTTTTTTCATCATAGTTTTCACTTTTTTCATAAGATTCATCTATTTCTTTTGAGGGGCTAATTTCAACTCAAGCCCCTCCAGCGCTTCGTCTACAGCCCACTGTTCTGGAGGAACATCGACCTTTGCCTTGATTTCCTTCGCCAAATCATCCAATCTTAACGAAAGATCCTGCGGCCCCTCGGCTTGAGCTGATATGGAAAGGATGGTCTCCCCAGTTGCTGCATCGATGAGCGTTGTTGTTATCCTAAAACTTTCACCAAATCTAGTATAAGTACCTCGTATGACATGATCGACTCCTCCTCTTCTTGCCAATTCCTGGATGTTCTCGATCGAATAGGTTTGTGCATCCTCAATATTGAGTGATTGAAGAAGACTTGTGATCTCATCGAGTCTGAGTACCCTAATGTGCTCCGAATCTGCAAGATCTGTAATCATTAATTCAGGAAAGGAGACACGCATATAATCAAGACTCGTATCTCCTGATAAGTTTTCGAAATACAGGACACAGAGCGATGGTTTGTCCGACAGCACAGGCACGGCATTACCCTTGGGAAGCAGCTGCAAGATAAGCAATCCGGCCGCCACAACAGCGGCAAGGAGAAGAGCCGGAATCAGTATCTTTTTCAGGGAAAAAGAAACGGTGATTTCTTTTGAGGTCGTAGGCTTTCGCTTAGGGATCACATGTTCGGAACTGGGAATACGGACATCGATATTTTCTAAATCCGTCAACAGTTTCTCAACAGTCTGATATCTGTCGTCTCTGTTTTTTTCCAAACACTTTAGAATAATCTGGCTTAAATCCTCGGGAATCTGTGGATTTATCGTCCTCGGATTCTTTGGCTTTTCTATGCGGTGTTTGACGGCCAAACTGAGTGGGGTGTCCCCTTGAAACGGCAGCCGGCCGGACAGAATCTCATAAAGAATCACACCGAAAGAATAGATGTCCGATCGTCTATCGACATTCTCACCATCCGCCTGCTCGGGTGATATGTACTCGGGAGTTCCGATCATAATGCCCGAACCCGTGATTCCTTTGGACTTCAAGGAACGGGCAATGCCAAAATCCATGATGCGCACATTGCCATCTCTGTCAATCATGATGTTGCTCGGTTTTAAATCACGATGAACAACACCATGTTTGTGTGCTTCTGAAAGCCCCTCACAGACCTGGCGGGCGATAGAAATGGCTCCCTTGATGGACAGCTCCCGCGATCTTCTGATGAAACTTTTTAAATCTTCGCCGGGGACATACTCCATTGTGATGTAGTATTTCTCGTTTTCTTTGTTGAGGTCATACATCTGACAGACATTTTTATGCCTGATCCTCCTCGCTAATTTCAGCTCGTTCCGGAATCGTTCAATCGTTTTTTTATCGGCGGCAATCTTGGGATTGATAAGTTTGAGAGCGACTTTCTCCGATAACTCTGTGTCACTGGCTTTATAGACACTGCCCATACCCCCTCTCCCAAGTTCTTCAATAATTGTATACCTCTTGGCAAAGGTGGATCCGGTGGTTAATTCTTCTCGGGGAGTTTCTATTGTCTGTGTCAGGCGGCTAAAAACATCAGCCAGATGAGGAAGAGGAGTGGCGCATTTTCCGCAGAAATTCGTTTTCTCCGGATTTTCGTGATGACAATTCGGGCATTCCAGAATCATGATTTTGAGGCCTCAATTCTGTAATATAGAATGGTTCTTCTCATATAAACTGTCAAATTCAGTAAATCGGAACATATCACTGTCTCCTATATAATATTAACGTAAAACGAGGCATTTGGTTTCCTTTTTCTTTTATCTGCCAAGAGTAAAAAACACAAAGATCATCAAATCCCAGAGAGTGTGACTGACACAAATCAAAACAACCGACTTATAGCGAAGATACAAAAATCCCCAGAATAGTCCACACACTCCGGCCGAGAGAACCAGCATAATATTTCCACTCGCCGCATGCACGAGTGCATATAGAACAGAAGCCAAGACATAACCCCAAAATCCTCCAAACCGTTTTTCCCAGTGACGCTGCAAGTAGCCTCTCCAGAATAATTCCTCTCCAGGCCCAATAAAAACAATCATGAACAATATAATCCTCAGTACTGAGGCATTTTGTCTAAAGCTGTAAACCTGGCTGATCTCAGCTCCGGCGAAGGGAAAGATAAATCTTGAGACTTCGTTCCCAACAAAAAAAACAGCATAAAGTAGACCGGCGGACATGATGCCGAGACCAATCTTTTTCAGCAGTCCCTTACGGAGGTCCTTGAAGATTAAGTCCAGATAGGATTTATCCGAAAAAAGTCCAAAAGAGACAAGCATAACCAGAATCACACTCATCCACCACCAGAAATCGAATCCACCAATCCGGCGAAAAGTGAAAAGCGGAACAAACAGAAAAACAGCCAGAATGGCAGCTAAAAAAGATTGTGACTTAACAGAGAGATTCGAATCTTGGGTCATCTAAGCTTCAGAATAAATTGAAGCCATACCGCTGCCGTACAGAGCAGTCCAAAAACAAGGTTGTGTTGGGCTGTCGCACCGTCCAGAATGATAAAATCCATAGGCAAACGGGGAGTGTGTCTGCGAATGCCTCTCCCCCACAGCTTTAACGCGCTGGGCAGGCCAAGCAGAACGATAACAAAAGTCCACGACAGGGACGCAGGCTGACCGGACATCAATCTTGGAACGAGAATCAATCCAACAACAATCACAAAAGGCCCAAATATCAGGAACCCATAATAGGACAAAGATCCTTTGTCTCCGAAAAGAGAGGCGACTGTTGTGACTTTTCTCTCTGTGTCTGAGGAAACATCCCTCCAGTTATTGGCATGGAGGATTGCACTGACAAGCATGGCCATGGGCACTGTCCAGAAAACAGGAATCCAGGAAAAGCTGTTTGTCTGAACGACCCAGGCTCCCAGGGATCCGAGAATACCAAAATTGAGAAAAACAGCCAGGTCTCCAAACGCATGGTACTTCAATCCGGCATAAAAAACACCGATAAAAACTCCAATAACACCAATTATAAGAAGGGCAGTCCCAGTCATCAAGACAAGCGTCAAGCCCAACGCCGAGCCGATGATAAAAAGAGCAACAGAAAATACTGTGGCCTGCTTGGTTGTGATCCATCCGCGAACGATGGCACCGCTGACAGGAGTGACCATCTTGTCCAAGCCTCGCTTGAAATCAAAGACATCGCTCAGAATATTGGCTGCCGAATGCAGTATCATCATGGCCAATAGAGCCAGGACAAATCTCAGAATATCCAGAGAAACCTGCCCCACAACCACAGCCAACGATGTGCCGAAAATAACAGGCATGGTTGATGCAGGCAGGGCCCAGGGCCGCATGGCGGTCAGCCATTTTTTTAAAAAGGATACGCTTTCGTTCAAAGTGTCTTCCATCATGGCAATTTAGCTTTATAACCTAGAGAGCAATAATTTCAAATCCATTCTTTTGCTTTAAATCCATTAAATGTTTTTCGAACGTCCCGGATT
>CAZEWV010000154.1:0-6658 GCA_964516025.1 uncultured Eubacteriales bacterium | reverse complement strand
TGTGGAATACGATGAGAATGTGGTCAAATCTATTGCGCAGCAGGAGCCTTTTATGCAGTTTGATGCCTCATCTTCAGCGGCACAGGAAGTGCGAAGCAGTGTTGACAATCTTATCCATGGAAGGGAACAGAAGGTTTGAAATGAAGACAACCATGACGACAGAAGAAAAGAAAAAATACCTGAATATCCTTGGATTGAGTTCCGGGGCCACTTTTGTTGAAATCAAACGGGTTTATAAACGTTTGTTGAGATTATATGCATCAGAGACCTCCATCATATCTCCTATAGCCGGCGACTTTTCAAAGAGGAAAAAACAAAAGGTCATTAGAGAATTGGGAGACGCCTATAACAAGCTTTCTGCCCAGATTGAGTATGAGCAGTTTCTCGAAAAAAAGAAAACAAGGCCTTCCAAGACTGAGAAATATCCGGATCATTCTATGCGGGGGATAGTTTTTAGTGGTCGGATACTGAAGGATATAAGGAAAAAGTTGGGAATTCAGCTCTATGATGTTTCTCTGGAAACAAAAATTCGAAAAGAAATTCTCAAGAATATCGAACTCGAGAGATTTGAGGACCTTCCTCAGGAGATCTACCTGAGAGGGCATGTCTGGAGCTATGCCAAGTATCTGTCGCTCAATCCAAAAAAAGTGGTGGATGACTACATAAAAAAATATAAATCCTGGAAGGACAAGACTTGATTGATTTCAGCGAGAGATCGTTTTGGTTGTTTGCGCTTTCTGGATTTTAGCCCAGGTGTCCCGCAGGGGAACAGTCCGGTTGAATACGAGTTTGTCTTCGGAGGAATCCTCAGAATCCACACAGAAATATCCCTGCCTCAGGAATTGAAAACGGCTTCCGGGTTTGGCCCCTTTAAGGCTGGGTTCAAGCTGACAATCAGATAATACTTTCAGGGATTCAGGATTGAGGAGGTCCTTAAAATCGGTGCCCAAATGATCTTCCATAGGATTTTCCTTTGTGAAGAGATGATTATAGAGCCTGACTTCGGCGTTTATTGCATGTTCAGCAGAAACCCAGTGCAGAGTGCCCATCACTCTCCGGCCATCCTTGGACCAGCCGCCCCGAGTTTTTGGATCATATGTACAGTGCAGCTCTCTAATTTCTCCTGATTTATCGTCTTTAACGACCTTATTGCAGGTGATGTAATAGGCGTGTTTGAGCCGGACTTCCCTTCCGGGAGCTAATCGGAAAAATTTTTTTGGAGGGTCCTCCAAGAAATCTTCCTGTTCAATATAGAGAATTCGAGAGAAGGGAATTTTTCTGGATCCCATGCTCTGATCTTCCGGGTTGTTTTCGGCGTCAAGCCACTCCACCTCGTTTTCAGGATAATTGTCGATAAAGACTTTTATCGGGCGCAGAACGGCCATCACTCGTGGGGCTCTCAAATTCAGGTCCTCTCGCAGACAGTGTTCGAGAAGTGCGATATCTGCCGTGCTCTCATTTTTGGCCACCCCAATCCGATCACAGAAATCGCGGATGGCTTCCGGCGAATACCCTCTGCGTCTCATACCAGAAATTGTAGGCATTCTGGGATCATTCCAATCCCTGACATGACCCAAATCGACCAATTCAAGGAGCTTCCTCTTGCTCATCACAGTGTAGGTAAGATTGAGCCGGGCAAACTCGATTTGTTGAGGATGAAAGGCGGTCAGTTCCTTGAGATACCAGTCATAAAGGGGCCGGTGGTCCTCGAATTCCAATGTGCAGATTGAGTGTGTTATCTCCTCAATGGAGTCAGATTGGCCGTGAGCCCAATCATAGGTCGGATAGATGCACCAATTGTCCCCAGTTCTGTGATGAGTAGCCCTGAGGATCCTATACATCACAGGATCTCTTTTATTCAAATTGGGAGAGGCCATATCGATTTTGGCTCGAAGGGTGCGGGAGCCATCCGGAAACTCACCGCCCTTCATTCGGGCGAACAGGTCCAGGTTTTCTTCTTTGGAGCGGTCGCGAAAGGGGCTGTTTTTTCCCGGTTGAGTGAGGGTTCCTCGATGTTTTCTGATCTCGTCCGCATTTAAATCACAGACAAAAGCTATTCCTTTTTTTATCAGCTGCACCGCCCACTCGTAGAGCTGATCAAAGTAATCGGAGGCATAGTACTCACGGTCTTCCCAGTCAAAATTAAGCCAGCGGATATCCGCTTTAATGGATTCAATGTATTCGATCTCTTCTTTGATAGGATTGGTGTCATCGAAGCGCAGGTTACAGAGGCCGTTGTATTCGGCCGCAATCCCGAAATTGAGGCATATGGACTTTGCGTGGCCAATATGCAGGTAGCCATTGGGTTCGGGGGGAAAGCGTGTGTGGACTCTCCCTTCGTTTTTTCCTGCAGCCCGGTCTTTGTCAATAATGGTTCGGATAAAATCCTTGGACTGGATTTCACTATCCTTTAAATCCTTATTTTCCGCTTCTCTATCACTCATCTTTTTATCGCTCAACTCTCTCCCATCATAACAATTTCCCGAAAATTATCAATATCTTCGGAAGAATTAGGGCCAGGCCTTGAAAACATGAAAAACTTTCTCGATATTAATTTTATTCTGAAGAAAGTTATTCATGTTTTCAAGGCCTGGCCCTAATTCTTCCTGCATTGTAATTCTCCTTCACATCCGATATCATATAAATTACTTTATTTAGGACTAAAAATGAGCCACAACTTTCATGCAACAACGATCATTTGTGTGCGTCATAATGGGCAAGTAGCCATCGCAGGAGACGGCCAGGTCTCCATGGGGGATACCGTTCTTAAAGAGAAGGCCAGTAAGATAAGGACTCTCTACAAGGGAGAGGTCCTGGCCGGATTTTCAGGAGCGACATCGGATGCCTTTGCTCTTTTTTCTCGATTTGAAGACAAATTGGAGGAATACAGAGGAAATTTGCCAAGAGCGGCCATTGAACTGGCCAAGGAGTGGCGTCTGGACAGGGCTCTCCGGAGATTGGAAGCACTTCTAATCGTTGCCGATAAAGACAACTCATTCCTCCTTTCCGGTACAGGAGACGTTATCGAACCTGATGACGGTATCATTGCCATTGGTTCAGGAGGATCTTATGCGCTTGCGGCTGCTCGATCTCTCCTCAGGTTTACTAATTTTCCTACTAAAAAAATTGCTAAAGAAGCCCTGAAAATCAGCTCTGAAATATGTATCTACACCAATGATCAAATTACGGTGAAGGAATTGTAATGGCTATTGTTTTGCCTGAAAAACTCACAAGCCGAGATGAGGAACCTTCCGAGATCGAACTCACTCCTCAAGAGATCGTTTCTGAGCTGGACAAGTTTATCATTGGCCAGAAGGATGCCAAGAAGGCGGTAGCCATCGCGCTGCGAAACCGCTATAGGAGGAGAAAACTGCCTCCGGATCTGGCTGACGAGATTGCCCCTAAAAATATTCTTATGATTGGGCCTACGGGAGTAGGGAAAACCGAAATCTCCCGCCGTTTGGCCAAACTCACGTCCTCTCCATTTCTCAAGATTGAAGCGAGCAAATTCACAGAAGTCGGCTATGTCGGGCGTGATGTGGAATCGATGATCCGGGATTTGGTCCGGATCTCTGTGGATATGATCAATTCAGAAAAAATTGAAGAGGTTTTAGAGAAGGCCGAACAGAATATTGAAGAAAAAATTCTGGATTGTCTGCTTCCTCCATTAAAGAATAAACCGGAAGGCCTTGATCCGAACGATCCGGAAAAATTTCAGTCAACTCGTGAAAAGTTTAGAATTCAACTGAGAGAAGGCCTTCTTGAAAACAGGATAGTTGATATTGAGGTTAAAGAGAGGATGTCTTCCCCCTTTGAGATTTTTTCTAATGCCGGTGTTGAAGAGATCGGAATCCAGATTCAGGAAATTATTCCGGGTTTCGGAGGAGGCAAAACCAAGCGGCGGAAAGTGAAAATTAAGGAAGCTCGTGAGCTCCTCATGGAAGAAGAACAGAAAAAATTAGTCGATAAGGAAATGGTTAACCGGTTGGCTATTGAAAAGGTGGAGCATTCGGGGATTATATTTCTGGACGAAGTGGACAAGGTGGCCGGCCGGGAAACGGGACAAGGTCCCGAAGTCAGTAGGGAAGGAGTTCAAAGAGATCTGCTTCCTATTATTGAGGGGACAACCGTTAACACACGTTCGGGATTGGTACGGACCGATCATATCCTGTTTATTGGTGCCGGTGCGTTCCATGTGGCAAAACCGTCAGATCTTATCCCTGAACTCCAGGGAAGGTTCCCAATCAGAGTAGAACTCACCTCTCTGGATAAAAAGGATTTTATCCAAATTCTGACTGAACCTAGGAATGCCTTGATCAAACAGTATGTAGCTCTTCTGGACACTGAAGGCCTCAACATAAAATTCACAGAAGATTCAATCGATGAAATTGCAGAGATTGCCGAGAAAGTCAATGAGATGACGGAAAATATAGGGGCCAGAAGACTTCACACCATCATGGAAAAGGTGATGGAAGATATTTCTTTCCAGGCTCCCAATATTAGAAAGAAAAACATAACCATTGATAGGAAATATGTCCAAAAGCACCTGAAGGACATCGTCAAGGACGAAGATTTGAGCCGATTCATTCTCTAATGAAGAGATATCTGCTTTTCCTTCTTTTCTCCATACTCTTCATGTTTTTTATCTTTTGCGGGAAAAAGGGTCCCCTCCAGACTCCAATTGTGCGCATTCCGAAGAGAGTGGAAAATGTAGTCCTGACTCAAAGGGGAGCCAAAGCCTTTTTGAGATGGAAAAATCCGGTTAATTATATCGATGGGAATCCGATTGTTGGGCTTTCTGAAGTGGAAATTTGGCTTCTGGAAAAAGATTGGAGTGAGATAGAAACACCGGAATTGATAGAAACCGATGAACCGGTCGAAATCAACTGGGAAAAAGAATTTAAAAATGAGGGACGGCTTTTACTGACCATCACGAAGGAGAAACTGCCGGACTATATCTTTGATGTTGAACAGGAGAATCCTGTGATGCAGTTCATCTATCCTCTTGAAAAAGATTTTTTGTCTAAAAAATACCTCTTCAGTTTGAGAGTGAGGGATATCAGAAGACGGAAATCCCTCTATTCCACGCCCATTTCCTTTGAGGCCAAAATGTTGTCTCATCCTCCCGTGAACTTTATTGCCGAAGTTTTTGCAGACAAGATCTTACTCCAATGGGCTCCTCCTGGCGAAAATATTGACCAGTCAACCCCTCCTCTGATCTCAGGATATAATGTGTATCGCGCTGTTGAGAAATCCAAAGCCGTCCGTTTGAATCCGGCATTGATCAAAGGCCGGACGTATGAAGATAAAACTTTTAACTTTGGCACGACCTATTCTTATTTTGTCAGAGTATCCTCCAGTGAATCTTTTCCCTATCATGAAAGTGAGGATTCCGAAGTGCTTGAAATATCTCCGAAAGACAACTTCGCTCCAGCTCCTCCAAAGGGAGTCGTTTTAGTGATGGGACCGGATATCCTTTCTTTGAGTTGGGATGCCAACCAGGAAAGTGATCTGGGAGGATACAGAGTTTGGAAAAGAGCTGAAGGGGAATCTGAGTTTGCGGTTTTGATGAAAGAACCCATTCTAGAAAATACCTACACGGACACCTCAGTTGAAAAAAATATAAGATATTATTATGCTATTACCTCAATGGACAAGGCTGGAAATGAGAGCCAGAAATCAAAGACTATCTCGGAAATCATCAGGGATGGATTTTTATGAAAATCTACCGTTATAAACACAAAAATAAGGTTTCCTATGGGATATTAAAGGAAGAACGACTCTACGCATTCGAAGGTTCACCATTCAGATCATTTAAGGTGAAGAACATCAGTGTCCCCATCGGTGAAGTTATGCTTCTTCCTCCGGTCAAGCCTTCAAAGATTTTGGCCATCGGAGTCAATTACAGAGATCATGCTATGGAACGTGGAAAGCCACTTCCCAAAGAGCCTCTTGTTTTTATGATGCCGCCATCAGCCGTCAGTGGTCCCAATGACATTATCATTTATCCCAAAATGGCCAAGCGTGTCGATTATGAGGGAGAATTAGCCGTTGTTTTAAAAAGACGGGCTCATCTCTTGTCGAAAGAAGACGATGTGGACAAGTATATTTTGGGGTATACGTGCTTTAATGATGTGACAGCCCGGGACCTCCAAGAGAGGGACGGCCAGTTTACTCGCGCCAAATCGTTTGATACCTTTGCCGCCTTCGGTCCCTGTGTTGTGACCGACCTTGATCCTTCACAGCTGAAGGTGAAGACATTTCTCAATGGAAAACTGCGGCAGTCGGGAAATACAAAGAATCTTATATTTTCAGTGCCTTACTGCGTTCGGTTTGTTTCCAATATTATGACTCTCAATCCGGGGGATATCATTACAACAGGAACTCCCTCTGGAGTAGGCCCCATGATTCCTGGAGATAGGGTGGATGTTCAAATCGAGGGGATTGGAACTCTTTCGAATGTCGTAATGTCGATTAAAAAATAATCCGATCGAATAGACATAATGGGCGAGTTTATTTATATATACAGTGGAGGAAACGATGAAAATTTTTCTGGATACAGCGAATCTGGAACATATCAAAGAAGTGGCCAGCTGGGGACTTCTCGATGGGGTCACCACAAACCCCACTCTCGTCTCCAAGGAAAACCAGAAATTTG
>CAZEWV010000153.1:0-6660 GCA_964516025.1 uncultured Eubacteriales bacterium | reverse complement strand
AGGGTGGGCACCAGGTTGCCCAGAAATCGATGAGAACGATCTTGTTTTTGAATTGGTCGAGAGAGAGGGTTTTGCCGTTTATATCTTTTGCCTGGAAATCCGGAAATTCGGCGCCAACTCTGAGTTTTAATGAGATAAGAAGAGTTTCAGCTTCAGCGGCAAAATTAGAGGAAGGATACTCTTTTTTCAATTGAAGAAAGGTTTGGTGGGCTGTTTCTTCATCTTTCAGGACTTCCTGGAACAGCTTTCCTTTCCAAAGCAAAATTTCAGCGGCATCATCCGATTTTTTGTATTTGACAACAAGTTTGTCGAATTCCAGAATTTCTTCTGCCAGGTCTTTTTTCGTCATCTTCCCTTCACTTAATTTGCCGTTGATTTTTTGAATGAGTGTAGAAAGCTCAGACTCAAGGGAGTTATTGCCATCCTGCACAGCAAAAACCGGACCAAAAAGAGTACATATGAAAAATCCTAAAATTATTTTGCGGAGATGTTGTTTATACATTTTTATGGTTTATATCCTATAAGATTACTGTGTTCACAATAATAGCAGAATCTGCCTATTTGAGCAACTGCTTCGTTCTTCGTTCTGCTTCTGATAAGGTGAGAGGGAAGTCTGGACCGCAGTGTTCGATTTTGGTGGACGACACACAGCTGGCAAAACATCCCACTTCATAGTAGCCATATCCTTGACTCAAAGAATAAAGAACTCCTGCGGCATATGTGTCTCCGGCTCCTGTGGAATCGAGGACATCTGTTTTATAAGGTGGGATTACAAAGAATTCTGAGCCGTCATAAATCACAGAGCCCATTTCGGCAAGAGTTAAAATCACGATGTCCGCTCCCCATGATTTGATGATCTTAGCCGGAGTTTTATAGTCTTTTCTGGGATCGATTCCCGTCAGAATCTGGCATTCCATTTCGTTGGGTTTAAAGATATCTGACAGCGAGGCGATTTCTTCTATGTCCTCAGTTTTTTTGTGGAAAATATTTCCTTTTGAATGAAACCGGATTAAACCCTGTGGATCGACAAAGATTTTGGCTTGAGTTTTGTCTTTGACGCGTTTTATGTACTCGAGATCAATTTCCATAAGAATTGGACCAAAAAGAATCCAGTCTGAAGAAGCTAGTTCTAGGGGAAAGGTATCGATTTTTCCTGCATCCCCAAGGATATTAAGGGTACGGCTGCCCATCGTGTCGGTGTAGATGAGTTCGAATCCTCCGGATTGTTCCGATTCTTCCATAGAAAAATGGATGTTGTTGAACTCCATCTGGCTTTTAAACTGTTTAGCAAAATCTGTCCCAATACGTCCAACAAGCGTGACGTCCATTCCGAGTTTGGAGAGTGCAAGACAGGCATTTGTCGAACATCCTGAGAGCACTCTTCCATCAGATTTGATACGAAGCGTTGTGATCGAATCGAAGACGGGATTCCCGATGCACGTGATCATAAGGTGCTTTTTCGATGTTTGAGTACTTTGTGAGCGAACAGAAGGCGTTGAATGCTTGTCAAAAAAGATAGAGCGCCGACAAAAATCAGAGCATACGTGAGTATTTTATTTCCCGGGAAGGCATATTCGAGTACAGATCCGAGAATGATTATTAATAACTTTTGCAGCCTCCCAAAAAAGCCAACGGCCATGTTTTCGATTTTACCTATTGCTTCTGCGGCTTCCCGTGTGTAACTGGCAATGGTCATACCGAAGAGGGTCACAAGACACCAAACCGGATGCACAATTCCGGAGAGGGCAATCCCGATTAGAATGAGAGCTTCTCCATACCGGTCAAAGACATGATCGAGGATTCCCCCGAAGCTTGTGCCTAAATTGCCCGCACGGGCTGTGGCGCCGTCGAGCATGTCCGTAAAAATGGTCAACACGATCATGAGGACACCGAGCAGTATATGCCCTTTCCAGAAAAAGATTCCGGCACCTGCCGCACACAGAAATGAAAAGATCGTGAGAACATTTGGGGTGAGTCCCAACGTCAAACAAATTTTACCGAAAGGAAAGGAAAAAGTTTCGTAAATATCTCTCCATTTCTGCTGTGCTTGCATCATTCGGTCTTCCAATATTCTTTGGGCCTTCTTTCGCGTGCTAAAATCTTCTCCGCTGATTTCTCCTGTTAATGGTTTCGACGTCGAGGGCCCACATGCCTCGACCGTGAGTAGCGATGACGACGACATTTTCCCTTGGATGGATAACCAGATCTTGAACATAGACTGTGGGCAGGTTGCTGCCCAGTACATCCCATTTCTTGCCTCCGTCTTTTGTGATGTAAACTCCAACGTCGGTTCCGACATATAGGATATTCCGATTCAACGGATCCTCAACAATAACATTGACAGGCCCTAGCTTGATATTTCCTGAGATGCTCTGCCAGGTTTCGCCGAAATCCGTTGATTTCCAAATATATGGCGCAAAGTCATCATCCCGTTTGCCGTTCTGGATCATGTACACCGTTCCCTGATCATAACGGGAGGCGGCGATTCGGCTGACCCATTTGCGGTAGGGCAGTCCTATCATGATTTCCTTCCATGTCTTGCCGCCGTCCTTTGTGACATGGACCTTGCCGTCGTCAGTGCCGCAGTAAATAAGGTTACCGTTTTGTGGAGATTCGGAGATTGTGAAGATGGTTTGGTAGGGGATATCGCCCAATTCCTCTTTGATGTTATAGCTCATATTCGGGCTGATTCGTTCCCAGACATCTCCCTGGAACCGAGAGCGGTAGAGGTATTGGAGGCCTAGATACACTGTGTCCGGATGATTGGGGGAGAGAACGATGGGGGCCAGCCATTGGCCGCGAAGAAGCTCCAGCCCTTCCTCTTCAGGAGGGAAAATACTTTTCGAACTTTGCCGGCCGGAGTGGCTGATTTCGGTATGCGTAATGTGTCCGTAAAATCCCGCAGAATACACGAGGCTGGGATTCCGCGGATCGATAGCATGTGTTGAGCCTTCCCCGCCGGGGGCACTTTCCCATTCGACGGCAGCGAATCCGTTAGCGGTTCTTGTCACGACACCTCTAAAGCTGCCGTGGTCCTGCATGGAACCGTACACGCGGAACGGTGTGTCCATATCGAAAGAGACATTGAAAAACTGGCAGACAGGCAGGTTGTTCCGGAACTGACGCCAGGTTATTCCTTTGTCATAGGAGATAACGATCCCGCCGTCGTTGACATTGATGATATAGTTTGAGTTGTCCGGATCGATCCACATTCCGTGGTGGTCACCGTGCATTCCTCTGAGTCTTTGGTAGGTTTTTCCTCCGTCAGTGGAAACACTAAGGGGAACACCCATAATGTAGACCCTATCCGGATCGTTGGGATCGACTCGAATCTGGCCGAATACCCAGCCGAAAGTGCCGGAATGGCCCATCATGTAGCGCAGCAGTTGTTCGGATAGACCACTGACCTGTGTCCAACTTTCGCCCTTATCGTTTGATCTGTAAACGGTGGCACCTTTAATTATGGCCTTCAGGTTTCGTGTGTACGTAGCCTCCTTCTCTTCGGTCGTAAGTTCCCGTCCCACTTCATAATTGTCCACCAGTGCATAGAGCACATTGGGTTGGGAAAGGCAGATATCGAGGCCGATCCGGCCGCGGTGCTGATCCCCGGGCAATCCCTTGTTGATTGGTTTCCAATTGGCCCCGCCGTCTGTAGTTTTGTAGACACCACTTTTTGTGTAGCCTGGCAGAACACGGGGATCATTCCATTTAGGCCGGACCCGCGACCAAGCTGTTGTATACAGAGTTTCGGGATCGGATGGATCTATAACCAGGTCGAATGCGCCTGTTTTCTCATCGATGTAAAGGATCTTGGTCCACGTTTGACCGCCGTTAGTGCTTTTGAAAACTCCACGCTCTTCATTGTCTGTCCACTCGTGACCGGTAGCGGCGACGTAAACGATGTCGGGATTTGTCGGGTGAATGACAATTCGCCCGATCGTCAAGGTGTCGGCCAGTCCCATATGTTTCCATGTCTTTCCTGCATCTGTGGATTTGTAGATTCCCGCACCGTTCTGGGAACTGCGAAAGATATTGGCCTCACCCGTTCCGACCCAGATGATGTCCTGGTTGGATGGAGCCAGAGCGATATCTCCGATCGATGCTGAGGCCTCATGCTCAAAAATAGGCTCCCAGGTCGTTCCTTCATTAACGGTTTTCCAAACTCCGCCCGAGGCCGTTGCCACATAGATCGTAAAATTCTTTCCCTTAGGGGTTACGGCGGCTATATCTGTGCAGCGGCCGCTGACATTGGTCGGACCTATGTGATTCCAATCCAGGTTTTTGAATGGTGAATTCTCGGCCAACTGTTGGTGTGTGGAAAACCATTCAAGGCGAAGTTTAGGATCGGTGTTTTTGATGAGTTCTTGTTTTTTCGCTTTTTGGGCCTGAAGCGGCAGCATGGAAAAGAATAGAAAAATGATGCAAAAACCCAAAATAGCCATTCCACGAAAAAATTGTTTTTGACTGCTCATTTGATCTCCTTTTTCACAATTACAATTTGTTTAATATTATAAAAATTTTAGCAGCATAGCCAGCCCCATTCCTAAATAATTTCCCAGTGCATAACCCAAAAGTCCTGCGGAGAGTCCGGTAACGACAGCCTCGCGGTTTTTCAGAACTCCGGCTATTGGCCCTACAAAAGCCGGTCCGTAAATGGCCCCGGTGGATGTGATTAGTACCGTATCCACATCGATTTTGAAAATGGCTGCTAAAAAATAGTGCAGGATAATAGTACCGAACATCGTTAGACCGACAAATAGAAAAATGTTAGGGCTTGCAACAAGGAGTTCATTAATGTTGACCAGTGTTCCTATAGCCACGCAGAACATCAACAAAATGTACTGGCCGGTATCAAAAGAGTGCGGAAGAGTACGAACACGTTCGCTGAATGAAGAGGCAATGGATAGAGTCGTTATTAAAAGGATAACCAGCGCGATCTTCATTTCTCTAAAGAGGAGAAAAGAGAGAGAGATGCTGAGAGCGATCAAAAGAGCGGAAAGTCCCGTAACCAACAAAATACTTTGGATAGATATCTTTTTGGCTGCCGCTTCAGTGGCGATATATTCAGAGGCCTCTTTGTTTTTCCGGGAAGAAGGCAAAAATTTTCCAAGTACTTTCTGGGCCACACTCATCAGGAAGATTAAGTAGAACGCCCCAAAAATGAGATCGACAGCATTGATGAGAACAAACGTCTCCTCCTTAACGGAAAGAGCCAATCCAATGGCACTCATGTTTGGTGTTCCTCCTGTATAGACCCCGACAAGCATTCCGGCAATTTTTTCAGGATCTTCGATCTTGTTGGAGAATAAAAAAGCTCCAATGGACGAAAATATCAAAACAGAGCCAAAGGCGATTGTAATAGAAAGGGCGGCATTTTTTGCGTGACGGAACCAGTGAAGAAAATCTGTTGAAAAAAGCAGAAGAGGGATGGCCAATGCCACGGTGTATTGAGTAAAAAGAATAGATTCAGGTTTATGGATTGGAAAGCGAAAAACATTGACAAGGAGAATACCGAATATATAGCAGAGGACCACAGGTCCCAATCCGCGAAGTATTTTCGATCGTTTGGCCCCGAAATGGGCAAGAGCAGGGAATCCAAGGATGAGGAGAGCTTGTAAAAATTTCCATATTAGCGTGAAATCCACGTCAAAAAATATATATAATAATCTCAAATAGAATGCAATTTTTATTGAAAGGTTTTTAGAATAGATTCGATTTTTTTAGCTGATTCTGTGCTGTTTATTTCGATGTTCGAAAGCCGTGCAAAAGGCTGTAAATAGTGGAGGTGGAAATCTCTCCTGAACCTCCTCTCTCCGCCACCGGTGGCGTTTAAAACAATGATGCTTTCCTTTCCGACCTGCCGGCTTTTTACGGCTTGTAAAAGAGCGCCCAAGGCAATACCTGAAGCCGGATGGAGATCACATCCTTCGTGCTGTTCAAAAAGATCCATGGCTTCTTCTGATTCTTTGTTCGTCACAGAATACATCAATCCGTTTGAGGCGGATAATGTGTCATAAACTCCCCCAACGATAGAATATGGAGGTTTTCGGTTCGAGAGTACAATGGCATCGATCTGTTTAATTTTTTCCTTAGATTCGTTTTCATCCCAATTTGGAAGGCCTTTCTCTTTTAATTCCCATGCTTCTGTCATGAGAGTAAAAGGATAGTTTTGAGCCAGATGAAGCTTCATTCTATTCTTGCCGTACGAACCGTCTTCAGCGAGGCGAAGAGCGGATTCCCAGGCCGCAATGCCTCCAGTCCCAGATCCAACTGCCTGAAAGTAGTGATCGGGGATCTGCCCAATATGGTGTCCGGCATCCAAGACTGTTGTGGCCATCCCATCTCTCCGTGCAATATTTGCCGCGCCTCCTTCCGGGAAAAAGCCTTCAAATTCAGTGATTTTTGAAGCCAGTGTAATGGCATCAAGATAATCACTGTTGCCGCTGGCAAGGATAAGCTTCACGCAGTCCTTGAACGGCCTCGGGGACCAGATTTCTTCGATACTTGTTTCAGGAATAACGAGAACAAGCGGTATGTTGTTTATGGAACAGATATTGGCGAATGCACGTCCCGTATTTCCTGCAGAGGCGACGACGATTGTTTTTGTGTTATTTTCAGGAATTCTGGCTAGAACCGAGGGCGCCTCAAGTTCTTTAAACG
>CAZEWV010000152.1:0-6671 GCA_964516025.1 uncultured Eubacteriales bacterium | reverse complement strand
CCTGAAAACCCGTTTCAATGTTGGACAGCTCTTGTATTCCGTTCAGCTGTTCCTGCACATTTTCGGCAAGTAAAGCCAGAATTTCAAGCTCCTCTCCTTTGATTTCTACGATCAGCGGGGCAACCGATGTGCCTAAAGTCGTCTGCAGGGCGGTCTGCTGCTGGACAAGTTGGGCATCTATATCAGGGAGTTCAGAAAGTAAAATATTCAACCAGGCTGTGATCTCGTCGGTTGAGAGTTCGGATTCCGGATCGAAGACCAGCTGAATTAGGGCGTTGTTATCGTCGGCGAGCGAACTGCTCATATCGAGGACCGTTCCTGCAGGCCCCACTTTAGAGAATATAAAATCGAGTTGCTCCCCGAATTTCTGTTCGATCACAGCCTCCAAATTCCTGACGGCCCCATGCGTGCGTTCGAGATCTGTTCCTTCGGGCAGTTCCAGGCTGATAAACATCTCGCCCTGTTCGGCATGGGGAATAAATTCGCTGCCGATTTGGGGAATGATCAGGATGGTTACAGCCACGAGAAAAAGCGCAAAAAGGAAAACAATTCCTCTTCTTTTGAGTACCCAAGACAAAAACCTGCCATAAGCCGGAAAATGGATGGATTTGACCGGTTTGGTCCTTTCCTTGGTCTTGAGCAGGCGGGAGCAGAGCATCGGGATAACGGCCATGGCAACAAAAAGAGAAGACAAGAGTGAAAAAGCCACTGTCCAGGCCTGATCTTTAAAGAGCTCTCCCGAGACGCCATGCAGATACACAATGGGCAGAAAGACAATGATTGTCGTTAACGTTGCGCTTGTTATGGCCCCTCCAACTTCGCCCGTTCCTTTCACGGCGGCTTCACGGAGGGAGAAACCTTCTTCAAGGTGACGAGTTATGTTTTCTACAACCACAATGGCATTATCCACAAGCATGCCGGCCCCTAGTGCGAGGCCTCCAAGGGTCATGATGTTGAGGGAGAGGCCATTGAAGTACATCAAGCTGAAAGTGGCCACAACAGAAATGGGAATGGCCAGGCTGATGACGGCTGTGATTCCTATCCGGCGGAGAAAGACATACAGAACAAGAACGGCTAGAAAAATTCCGATCAATCCGGTCTGTTCAACTTCTTTGATTGAGGATTGGATAAAACGGGCCTGATCTTGAATCACCAAAAGATCATAGCCTGAAAGACCCCCTCTCATGTAGTCGAGCTGCTCATGGATACTCTTGGAGGAAGCCGTTGTGTTGGCTTTTGCTTCCTTAAAGATCTCGAGAGCGACTCCCTGTTGACCGTTGAGGCGGACAATGTTTTCCGGACTGCTAAGGACCGTGCTGACATCAGCGACTTCGCGCAGATAGATGGGTGTCTTCACGGTTGTTCCGGCTGCTGTGGTTTGCGTTATGTAAGTCACAATGAGGGCGTTGAGGTCGTCTTCAGAAGTCAGCTCTCCAATACCTCTGATTGTGTAACTTATGCCCATTTCCACAATCGATCCGCCGGACATATTTTGGTTCGAATTGCTGATGGCGCTGGCCAATTGTGCTTGAGTCAGGCCGTAAGCTTCGAGTGTATAGGCGTCTGTTTTGACTTCAATTTCCCGCCTTTGATCTCCGATGATTTCAACGGCTGCAACTCCGGGAAGGCGGATCAATTCGTTGCGGATATTGGTCTCCGCGGTCTGCCTCAGCTGGTCAAGGTCGCTGATCTGAGGATGGGAGAGAAACACCACGACCACCGGGCGCGCGTTAGGATCGAGCTGGCTCACGGAAATTTCGTCTGCTTCCGGATTCTGAGCGAATGTTGTCATGGCTTTCTGGAGATCGAGAAAGGCCTCGTCCATATCGGATTTCCATGCGTATTCGACCGAAATCAAAGACTGCCCGACCTGGGTCACAGAAGAGACATTGGTCACATTTTTTTGGCGGGCGGCCTGAGATTCCATGGGGGAAGAAAATTTTTGTTCCATCTCTTCCGGAGGGAGTTCTCCGGCAGTGACTCTGACAAACAGTTTAGGGCTGTTGAGATCCGGCAGAAGATCCATACCCAACCGCTGGAATGAGATGTATCCCAGCAGCAATATTGCCAGAACGATCATAAGGATTGTTGTCGGATATTTGACTGAAAAACGGGCCAGTTTATACATTCTTTACACCTAAAGGAGTGTTATTTGAGAACATTGACTCGGGATTGATTTCGCAGTGTTTCGAACCCCTCAATAATCAGGCTATCGCCTTCCTGTAATCCTTGGAGGACCTCGATCTCATCAGGATTTTCCATGCCGGTCTGAAGCCGTCTTTCCTGAGCAAATCCTCGTAGGACTACATAAACAGTCGGGCGTCCCCGTTTATCGAGAATGATGTCTTTGGGAATCACAAGAGTCGATTCTTTTTCATTGACGATGATATCCGCTTTGATGAACATTCCGGGTTTAAAATAGAGGTTGGGATTGGGGATTTTGAGTCTCAGTGTGAACATCCGGCTTTCCGGATCGAGCGCAGGCGAAATTTGATCGATTCTGGCATCGAGTGTGTTAACGGCCGAACTGAAGTTAGTCACAATCGCCTGCTGGTTTCGTGAGACACGGACCATTTCCTTTCCCGGTAGAGTGACATCGGAAAAAAGAGTGGAATAATCCATGACAGTGGCCACATGTGTGCTGGCAGCCAGCCACTGGTTTTGGGTGAAGTGATCCAGTTTAACAACTTTGCCTGAGAAGGGGGCCTTAATTTCGAGCTTTGCCAGGGACAGTTTGGCATTTTCGTATGTGTACGCCGAATTGATAAAGGTGCCCTCGGCAGCTGTCAGTTCACTGAGCGTTATGCCGCCTTTTTCATAGATAGCCTTTTGTTTCTCGAGTTCACGCTCAGAGCTTTCAAAGTTGAGTTTTTTTGAATCGATGGCGATTGAATTGACATATTCAGGATTTGTGAGAACAATCAGTTTTTCCCCGGATTTGACATTGTCTCCCATGGCAAAAGGGCGTCCTGTACGCGGATTGGTCTGCAGCTGGTAATACCCTGCCGTTTCGAGAAATAGCTCCATCTCTTTGGCGGCAAACGCAGTGCCGGTGGCCGTGACATACTCCCTGATCGATTTCATCTCAAGGGTTGTGACTCTCACCGGAATTGTCGACTCTGAAGATACGTTCATCCTTTCCTCTCTGCAGCCGGATAGTGTCAAAAAAAGCACGGTGGGTAAAATTATTAGGCTAGTTTTTTTCACTTTGATTCTCCTGATTTTATGTCGATGACAGATATATTGTTTTTAAAATCCCAAAGAGTACGAATCTTCAAGTCCAGCAGCGCTAGTTTGTAGTTGATGAGGGCCTGGACTTCATCGAGCTGCTCCTGGGTCATCTGCAGTTGATAGAGCTGCATATCGTAGGCAGAGAGATCCCCGCCTTTGTAGCGTTCGAGATTGATCTCGTAGGTGCGCTGAGCGTTGATCACGTTTTTTTCGGCAATCTCGATCTGTGTCTTCTGGTTTTGGAGGCTGCGGTAGGCCTGCCGGATTTCAAGTTTGATGCTCTTGATCTCTTCACTGGCGGACAACCGCTGCGAGTCGATTTGGGTTTGACTGGCTGCCAGAATATGCTTCTTTTGTCCCCAATCGAAAAGCGGGATATTGACGGAAACCGTCAAACCCTTATCGACATTGGGGGCATTATAAATCTTCCCAAAACCTGGATCGGTCCCGGTTAAACCAAGAGTCGCACTCACCTCTGCTTTAAACTCATTGACCGCTCCGGCTTGGATAAGGTTGTGCAGAGCATTCTGGATGGCGATATCATTCTGCCGAAGTTCCATTCTGTGGGTCAGTCCGTGATCTAAGGCTTTCGCCAAGTCCACGGCCACAAGAGATTTACGGATATCGGCCACAATGATCAGCTCGTCTTCCAGAGGCAGGCCCAGGAGAATTTTAAAGCTGTCCTGGGAATTTTCGTACTGCATTCTTAAATTTTGTACACTGGCCTGGCTGTTGAACCGGGTTAAATCGGCCTGATAGAGCTCCTCCGGAGCCGAAATACCTGCGTCGACTTTGCTCTCGATAATCTGGTAGCTTTCGGTCACGTTTTCAAGTTCCTGCTCGGCGATCTCCAGGCTTCTCCTGGAATAAAACAGGTTGAGAAACTGCTGGGTGACTGATCTTTCGATCTGCAGTTTCTGGATGGCAAAACTCAACTGTGCGTTCTCCAAGGATAACTCCAGTTCAGTGATGACCATCTGTTGGCGGTTGTATGTAAAAAGGGGCTGACTCAGTGTTAAAAAGAGTGAGTTGCTGAATGTGGATTCTTTAACAGATCCCGTATAAGAACTCGAGGCGTCCTGCCAGTTGAACCGGTTTGTGAGTGTTATCTCGCCGTCAGTCCATATGATCGGCTGAGTGATGGAGAGCCGGGCTTCTGATTTTGTCAGTTCCTGTATATTGTATTTCGATGTCAATTCATTGAACACTTTGACGTTCGAGTATGTGTAGGGTGTGAGTGTTAGGTTGAATTGAGACTTGTTTCCGGCTATCTGTGCTTGGAGGTTGTGTTGGCTTATGTCAAGACTGTAGGCGGCGGTCTGTATGGACGGGCTGTTTTTGAAGGCAATCTCCAGAGCTTTTTCTAATGTTAGTACCTCCGCGTAGATCTGGTGAGTGAATCCAGCGAGGAGAAAAAATACAAGCAGCCAGGATATACTTTGTGGCCGCAGTCTCCTCTCTTTTTTATTTCTTATTTGTCTCATTTGCAAAGTCTCCTCATAAAGTCAAAAATGCTTGTTTCGTGTGTTTATTTATTTAGACAATTCTTTATCCTATTTTCTTCCATTTTTTACCCATTTGGCGGCATCTGCCATCACATAGCCAGCGTCATTTTTATCGGATAGTTCAAGTTTGTTGGGTCCGGCATCCAGTTGAAAAGATCCTATGAGGTTCCAACCCTGTTCTGCATTCTCAAGATCGATGACGACCTCATCCATCCCGTATTTATGAGAGACCAGAAAGAATCTTTTTCCGGGGCCTCGATTCAATCGTCCTTTTGAGATTGCATTTGATTTGGCCTGGTTTTTATCAGCCGCGCGTATGGCCATCTCCTTTTGCATCCTAAGGGGGATGGCGTTGTAGAAAAAAATATCGTAGCTGCCACTTTCCTCAATATCCACATTCCAAACGACTTTATCTTCTCCTTCTCCAGCCTTTTTCAAATAGGCTGACTGAACGATTTGACCGTAAAATTGCTGGTTAACCGAAAGAGCCCAGAATACGGGAGGATTATACAGATTCATTCCTGTAAAGAGGGATTCTTTTTCGTTTGTTCCGAAAAGATTTTGCATGTTGCGGCTGAGCCAGCTCTGCTTGGCCGTACCAAGGATTTGAAATCCCTCATCCGTGTTATCGATGATATATTCTTCGCGGCTGACAAAATCCAAAGAATCAAAAGACTTCGAGATTTCTGTGTCAAAAGGCTTTCCCTCGCGTTGAGGTTGTTGTCCCAGAAAAGGCACGTTGATGGATGCGGGAATATTTTGGGAAACATAGGTTTCGATGGTCATAAGAGCGAGCGGTTGATCAACGGATATCCCGATATCAATTGTTGTCTCGGCAGGGACAACGAGGGCTTTAGAGTAGTCGCCTGTGCTTGAAACGTCTTTATTTTTATCTGATCGATAGCGCATATCTATTCTTATAACGCCATCTACAGGGATTGGGTTGGCGAGCTTAAAATTGACCTGTGTCCAAGTCTTTTCTCTGTCGACCACATCGTAGCTTTCGACATCACCTAAAATATAGCCGGGAATCTGGCTGTCCGAGTACCAGGGATCGATAGTTTCTGCCAAGTTCACATCAAAATATGTAGACAAGAAATCGTTCAAACTCTGCTGATGGACAGTACGAAACCTGTTTTGTTTGAGAAAATCTGTAAGCCAATAACTAAAATCTGAATCTGCACTTTTGGCCTCAAGCAGTGCAAGGAGCATTCTTCCTTTGGCCTCCAGGGCCCTTTGGACAATGGATGCATCCAGAGTAGAATCCTCCATCATCTCATACAGGGATTGCTCCTTTAAGTCCAGATTGATCTCTTCTTCACTGGTGAGGCCGCTCCTACCTCGCTGGGCTTTCGTTTGCCCTGACGCATAACGTTCCCGTAAATATGATTCAAAGGCATAGTTGAGCACTGGCCACTGAGAGGAAGAGAAATAAGTGGTGTAAGTGACAAAGTTCGGGAAAAGTTCGAACTTGGGTTCGATTTCGGCCTGGAAGCTGACCGCCATTCCTTCCCCTTTTATATAACCGATTTGTTCTGTCGTTGTATTCAGTAGATTTGTCCTGATAAAGTTGTTGAAATAATAGGATTCGACCTGGACTGGAGTGACACCGGCCTTGCCCTTCCCGGCTTTCCCCCATTTCTCCCAGTTCCGGGCCTGAGTTTGAAAGTCTGCGTTGGCACAGATGGTTCCCATTTCCGGTAGAAACACGAGCTGGGGCTGAACCGTTTCATAGGCCACTGTCCAAAGGCGCTGGTAGCTGTAGATGTGTATCGGGACCTCCACAAGAGAGAGTCGTTTGAAGGGATAGTCCAAATCGAGTTTCACTTCGTATTCATCCTTCAAGGCGCGGATCAAGTCCGGCAATGTGTCGCCAATTTTAGTCAGATAGGGAGTGAAGTAATCATGCCCGGGTCTGAAGTACAGAGAGTAGAT
>CAZEWV010000151.1:0-6679 GCA_964516025.1 uncultured Eubacteriales bacterium | reverse complement strand
ACAATTCCCAACCGATTTGTTCGCTCGGCCACACATGATTTTATGGCCACAAACGACGGATACATCACAGAGAGACAGATTTCTCTTTACAGGAATTTAGGGAAAGAAGAGGTTGGCCTAATTATCACCGGACACGCCTTTGTCCATCCTGCGGGAAAAGCGAGCCCCTACCAGATCGGGGTTCAAAACAATGGCACAATTGAAGGCCTGAGCCAAATCACTAAGGCTGTTCATGAGTTCCCTTCCCGGATTTTCTTGCAGATCGCTCATGCCGGTCGGCAGACAAAAGAAAAACTCTGTGGATGCACTCCCCTGGCTCCTTCGGCAGTCTATGAGCCGGTTTTTAAAATCACCCCCAGAGAAATGACCATCAAAGATATTAAGGATGTCATCACACAATTCATCCAGGCCGGTGTGAAGGCCAAACAAGCAGGATTTGACGGAGTGCAGCTGCATGTGGCTCACGGGTATCTTTTGAGCAGTTTTATCTCTCCCTACACCAATAAAAGAAACGATGAGTATGGAGGATCCCTAACAAACCGTGCGAAAATTGTCCTGGAAATTGCACGGGGTATAAAAAAGTCAGTTGGAAAACAATTCCCTCTCATTGTGAAAATGAATGCTACAGATTCTCTTACGGGAGGATTAACGGAAGAGGAGAGTATCCAAATGGGAACACTGCTGGAGAAAAACGGAGTAGACGGCATAGAAGTCAGCGGAGGAATGGCTGAATCCGGTGAAGGATCTGTTTGGAAAGGACTTCGCTCTGAAAACGATGAAGGATACTTTGTCGATTCAGCGTCGAAGATAAAGAATGCTGTCCGTGTACCCGTTTTTGGATTGGGAGGATTAAGGACATTCTCAAATATGGAGAGCCAAATTTTGGCAGGACGGATCGATATGATATCGATGAGCAGACCTTTTATCCGTCAACCTTTTCTTGTAAGGGAATTCCGTTTGGGTAGATTCAAAAAAGCAGAATGCATCTCCTGCAATTTATGTTTTAATCCACGCGGGATCTCCTGTGGAGATTTAAAGTCAAAGGAAAAGACCCACAAAAAAGACTGAGAAAAATTATTATTTTCAGTGATTTTCCTCAGAGATAATCCTGTAGTTGTTTCCTTCAAAAACAAAAAGAATATTGCCGGCAACAGAGAGATATTTGGAAATTTCCGGTTTTTCAGATAGCAGTTTAAAAAATTCTTCCGAACCGAAGACTATTTCTTTCACAGGTTTCCCTTCAATATAGACACTATCCACCCAAACTTCATCCCGGAGATAAAATGTTTTGTCTGACTTGTACCTTATCATCTGAGACTCCACATGCACGGCCTGTTCCTGTGCTTTTAAGGCTTGAGTGGCCTTGGCAATCCTGAACGCTCCAACACCTGTAGTCTTCCTGGCTACCATTGCTTCCTGTGCTTCAGGGGCCGCTGCATCCAACAAGTGCCGCTCCTTTTCCGTAACCAGAAACGACGTGTACGGAGTAATGATCCCGAATTTAATCCCGAGTCTTTTGACTTCTTCGATGAGCTCTTCTTGGGCGCTATAGAGCCGGATTTCCTCTAAAAGAAATCCGATACGGCGTGTAGCCCAGAGGCGAGGAAGGAATGAGGTGGAATCATCTTTGGTCAACATGTAATTTTTAAGCTTGAATGGCTTTGTCTCCTTTTCCACTTTACCTGTCAGTTCGACCGAGACAGGCCCCTTACCTCTATACTTGCCGATCATCAGAAGCTGTGATCCCTTGAACAAATCCGGTAAAACTCTTGGATAAACATCCTTCGTATCGATTCCCGAAAATTTAACCGTGATATCGGATAAGAGTGGAGAAGATATCTTTTCATAAAATTGAGAAATCGCCACCTCAAGATTGTCATTTTCGCTCACATAAATCGAAGTTCCCCGGTTATCGGATGATATCCTGTCAAGAAGTTCCGTATTGACATCATAACCAACTCCAAAAACAAATATCCGGTATTTTCCGTCATTGGCTCTGCTGATGTTTTTCAAGATGGCGGCAGTATCTGTCACTCCAACCGTAGGAAGTCCATCTGTAAGAAACAGTATGTAAGAGGGCCTATCTCCCTTTGTGAACATTGCCAGACCATCAGAGAGGGCCTCGTTGATGTTTGTCCCTCCCGAGTCTTCGATGTTTTCCACAAAACGGAGAGCTTCTTCAATATTTTCTTTAGAAGCCGCAACCATTTTCTGAGAATAAAAATCCACTCCGTCGTCAAAGTCAATCAAGGAGAACATGTCGCCCGGATCCAGATGATTGATGACGAACCGGGCTGCTTCTTTGGCCTGGACAATCTTTTTTCCACTCATGCTTCCCGAGCTGTCCAGGACGAACAAAATATCCTTGTTGATTATTTTTGTTTTTGGACTCACAAAGGATGGAGAGGCCAGGAATAGAAAATAGTTATCCTCTTCATCACTCCAATTCATAAACGACAAGCCAATATCGTCTTCAGAGAGAGAATAATAGAGAATGAAATCCTTCTCGGGCTTAATGTTTTTCCCTTCGAATCCCACCCTGGCGTGGTTCTTCTCGAGTTTTCTTATCGATACTTTGTGAGAAGGGGAATACACATTTGAAATCGGGATTTGTGTCCGAATATTCACAGAGACGGACACATCTTCAAGAGGTCGAGCCGAAAATTTTTCCGTGTTTAATGGATAGAGATAACGAACAAGGCGGTCCTCAGATTTTAAAATTTCCGTATAGGAAAGTTTAATCCTTTTTTCGCCTCGAGCAGGAATAGGGTATACTCTTGCACGAAACATGTCCCGGCCCACATATTCGAGCAAAGCAGGATCTTTCATCCTGCGCACGATGTCTTCATAAATGCGGCGGGCTTGATCTCTATCGAGAATTTCTCCTTTAATCTCCTTGTCCCCAATATACATAGAGAATTCAGAAATAGAAGCATCTTTAGGCAGGGGGAAAATATACACGCCTTCAATATCCCTGGAGTGGTGGTTGATAAAAACTTGGTCAATGGTCGTTCTCGCCACCTGGCCCAGGATATTGACTTGGACTCGGTGGTATTTCACGCTCAGAGGAGGAATCAGCTCTCCCCGGCGCGGTTGAGGGATAATGAATCCATCCGCAAAGACTTGATTGGAGGAGAAGCACAATAAGAGAAATAATCCCAGGACATAATATTTTCTGAATGGATAACGAATTTTCATGACCAACCTCCAGAATAAATATTGTTCTCTCACAACTTTAAACTCAAACCGAATCAAATAAGTTTCCTCGGATGAACACCCTATCAGGACAAACCGGATTCACTGACCAGGCTTTCAATTTTTTTCTGAATATCCTCAATAGACACAAAAATCTCCGCCTGAGTCGACGCAAAAAATTTCCTTTTGGGATTAAGGATAAATATATTGGGAATTCCAGCATCCACTCCTGCCTTTATATCAAACTCAGAGTCTCCGACAGCACAACATTCTTCCTTCGCTATATTGAATGCCTTTATGACCGCTAAAAAGGGAGCCCC
Source organism: uncultured Eubacteriales bacterium (assembly GCA_964516025.1). Taxonomy (GTDB): domain Bacteria; phylum Acidobacteriota; class Aminicenantia; order Aminicenantales; family Aminicenantaceae; genus JAUWVG01. The sequence goes on along the minus strand of CAZEWV010000151.1, from coordinate 3,164 downwards.
TGACGGCTTCCAGAGACCACTTTCCCTGGTAAGAACATAGTCAAATTCCAGATTGAATTTATCCAGAAGAAAAGATACATTTTTTTTGCTGTTATTTGTAACCAGAACCCTTAAAATTCCCAATTTCTCTAGAAAATTCAGAAGTTCAGGTATCCCTTCTTTGAGGGTGGCATTTAAGGTCGCCTCATGTTCATATTTTTCAAGTATTTTCCACTTCAGAGACCTTTCAGGCTCATCTAAATTTGAGATATAGGCTAAAATAGGTTTACCGCGGGTATCTAAATCCGATCTGATCTTGTGCCAGTCATAGGGAGCATCAATCAGGGTGCCATCCATATCAAATATGACACATTTGATCTTCAATGCAGCTTCTTTTTTGTGCGCTATTTTTTTATCCGTCCTACTTCAAAAAGTGGTTCTCCATTGCTTATCGGAGGAGTGTGGATCAGATAGAGGAGGATACCCGTAAAAGGAGCTCGAAATACTTTTCTGGTTTCCCCCAGATAATCCATGACATAGCCAACCTTTTCTCCTTTTTCCACATAATATCCCATTTCCGTGAGAGGGAAGAAAAGACCATCCACATCTGAGTAAACGACTTCGTACTGATCGATCCATATCGGCTCTTCAACGGGTGAATGTTGTCCATTTATCATTTCGAACAACCGCATCACACTGAATATCCCATCCAAATTGCGTTTTATTGATATTTCATCTGTCTTTCCAAGATATCCGGATTCGGTCGTGATGGCCGGTTTGCCATGAAGAATGGCCGTATTTCCCAGATATTTTGAATCCTTGATGTCCTTTGTTCTGGATGCATCGATAATGATATATTTGAGTCCAAACGCGATAACCATGTCCCGAGTTTCCTCATCAATCTTTGGATCGTCGCTCAACATCCAATAAGAGTATGGAATAAGAGCTTCATTCCCATCACCACAGTGAAGATCTATGAGATAATCACACTTTTTGACAACCTCTTCCACGAGGACATGCGCAATACGCTGCGCCGAAGTTCCATCGGGATCCCCGGGGAAAACCCGGTTCTGGTTTTTCCAATCATAGGGATTATAGTAAACCATCCTTTTCTGGAATCCGGGAGGATTGGCAACATAGGTCAGTATCAATGTGCCGGATAAGGAAGTGGGATCAATTTTCCGCTTCAACCGGTAGAGGGCCAATATTGGAGGATACTCATACCCATGAACTCCCGCCACTAGCGCCAGAACTTTCCCTTTTTTCGCTCCATTGATAATAGTGACTGGAATTTCACAACCGGGGTCGGATTTAGTTGGGACATGAAGATAGCCTGATTTGATTTCTCCTGCTTCAGCCGTTATTGTTCCCACAGTAAACGGACCGTTATCCTCTGCAGAGACCAGGGGAAAACTGAATCCGGAAAATATCAATAAAAAGATAACCATCCTAAAATAATTCTTTTGACACATACTAACTCCTCCTTTTCAGCCAATTGTTTCCGTTATTGTATATTAACACTCTGTCCCCGTCCATAACTCATAAAAAAACTATTGCTAAACTCATTTTCGTTTTGATATAATTAGCTTCGAAAAAATTAATCTACTCAATAAATTTAGGGAGATGAAAGAATGGGTAAATTTTTAGCAATTCTTTTCGGCCTCATCGCAGTGGCCGGTGGCATCTGGCTAGCGGTTACTGTCTGGTGGCAGGAGTTTTATGAACTCGTCTTTGGGTTTATCCCTCCAATTCTTTTTTTCGGTGGACTTATTGCCTTGATTGCAGGCATCAGCAGCATGAAAGATGCTAAACGGACAAAACAGCTCGAAGAAGAAACAGAAGAAACTCATGAAGAACCCCCGCAAGAAACTCATGAAACACCCCCACAGGAAACCCCTGAGGAAAGTTCTGAGGAAACCCAGGAAGAGGACAAAGAAGAGTAACTCAAATATTTTAGCTAATTGTCTTTAATCCTATCTAGATCCTTAGTCTAGTTTGATTTCTATTTCCCATTACATCTGTATTCCTATACTTGACAGGATAATTGTAATCATGTATTATGTATCTTGATTACAAATTACATGAGGAGGAATATGATGACAACCCAAAAAACAGACAGTGAGCCCAAAACCGAAGAAAAAAAAAGAAACACTAAGGATACCCTCGAAGACATCGGCCATCAAGTTGAAAAATTCGCATCAAAAACCGCTGAATCAATAAAAAAAGTTCTCGATAGGACATTAACCTCAAGAAATACAGTCCTGACAATACGTGTAGACGATGAAAGTAATAAGAAGCTGAATATGCTGGTTGAGTCCGGGATATTCAGGAGCCGGTCTGAAAGTGCGGCTTTTCTCATCAATGAAGGCACAAAGAGCCAGGAATCTCTGTTTTCAAGAATTGCAACCAAACTTGAAAAAATTGACAAAATCAAGATGGAACTCTCCAGTATTATTTCTGAAGAAATCAAAACAAAAAATGACAGTTCGGAAAAGACCAAAACCAAAACAAAAAATGACAGTTCGGAAAAGACCAAAACCAAAACAAAACTTCGAAAAACTGGGAGTGAACGGCCTTAGAAATAGTTTTTTTTAGATTTTACGTTTTCTCTTTGCTGTGCTATCATTTTTTAGGTGGCCAACCTCATTATTTCTCTCGTAACAACTCTATCCCTACTTTTTACCGCAACATCCCAGAACATTGAACAGGCCTTCCTTCAAAACAGTCCAAAAATGTTCCATTCCTTATTTTCAAAACAAAGCCATATCAACATCTCACTTCCCCAACCTATTTCATTTTCCGATCAACTCTCCAATCAGCAAGCCTATTTTCTCTTCCGACGGATACTCTCCTCCTATTCAACCTCCGGTTTTTTTTCTGATCAACAACCCTCATCAACATCGAATAACAGCTTTATAATTAAAGCAAGATGGTCTTTTAAAGACAGAAAAAATAACATGTATGTTTTCCTTGTCTTTTTCTATTTTATAAATGAGCCGACACAGACTAAAGACGGCTTTAAAAACCATTGGAAGATCTCGGAAATAAGGGCTGAAAGTGAAAGTTATTGAGAGCGTAAAAAAACATAAGATTCTTTCCTTCGGCGCTCTTCTCTGTCTCCTCCTATCTCTGATTTTCCTGGCCCTCTCATTTTTCCTGTCTAAGGAAGCCTCTGCAAAAAATCA
>CAZEWV010000150.1:0-6683 GCA_964516025.1 uncultured Eubacteriales bacterium | reverse complement strand
CCTATACCTTTTTTAAGGGGGACGTACGGGTTCCTGCAGATTTTCCTCCTGAAAACTCCATCCTCTGGGGGGATGAGTTTCCACCACAGTTTAGAAGGAACCTCGAGTATGCGGAAATGGGCGTGGCCTTCAGGATTCCTGAGGATTATTATTTTTGTATGGGTGACAACCGAAATCTCAGCGCCGACTCACGGATCTGGGGACCGCTTCCTAAGGATTTTCTGATTGGAAAGCCCTGGAGAATCTACTGGTCTTTTGAGGCCTCCACCGATCATTTTTTAAACAAAGGTTTTTTCCGAAGATTATTTGATACGGTTGTGCATTTTTTCAAACAAACCCGGTGGAAAAGGTTCCTAAAAAAATACTGACTCAGCGCTCATTCTGTTCTAATGGAATTGGCGGGATTGGCCATGGCTGCCTTGATCGATTGGTAGCTCACTGTCACGATAGAGATCACCAGGGCAAGAAGAGCGGATGTCAGAAATATCCAGATTCCCAGACCAGCACGGTAGGCGAAATTGTTCAGCCACCATTTCATAGTAAAAAATCCAATCGGCCAAGCCACAATCACGGAGAGAAAGACCCATTTAGTGAAGTCCCGTACCAGCATATATATAATGCCCTGAATCGAAGCACCCAGAACTTTCCGGATCCCTATCTCCTTTGTGCGCTGTTCGGTCGTGAAGGATGTCAATCCAAAGAAACCCAAACATCCAATGAGGATAGCCAGAGCAGTGAAATAACTTAACAACTTTCCAAGGCGGACTTCTGTCCTGTAAAGGGCATCGTATTGGTCATCCACAAATGAGTATTCAAAAGGATATTGGGTGTCGAACTGTTTCCAGGTTGTTTCGAGGAAGGTGATGGTTTCTTGAACATTTTCCGGGTGGATCCGGACTGAAATAAGGGAAAAACTTCCGTACGGATTTGTGTAATACAGGATCATGGGCTGAATCACATCATGAAGTGATTGGAAGTGATAATCTTTGACAACACCAACCACATTGTATGGGCGACGTTCAGACAGGTCTTGGCTGCTGAACCTTTCGATCTTCTGACTGGTGGGATCGTCCTGCCACCCGAGTTTTTTAACGGCTGCTTCGTTGATGATGATGGATTGTTCTTTATCGGAAGGGAAATCCTTTGAAAAATTCCTGCCTTGGACAATCTCCATTTTGTAGGTGTCGATATATTGATCATCGACCATCTGAGCCCAGAACATGTTGATTTGATCCTCAGGTTTGCCTACGGCATGCTGTGCGCTAAAATCACTTGTGCCTAAGGGGCTTGTCGAAGAGGCGGACACACTGATCACATTCGGATTGCGCCGGATGGCCTCTTTGATGGCTTCGTACTTTTGTCGTGTTTCGGTATTCCGCATCTGCAATGTAATCACATGGTCTTTGTCATAACCCAGATTTTTTGAGCGAACAAATTTTAGCTGTGTATTAACGGTGAATGTCCCGATGATCAGGATTATAGAGACCGCAAATTGGAAGGAAACGAGAACAATTCTTAAAACCGAATTTTTTGCTCCTCTTTTCAATTTGCCTTGTATCACTTCAACCGGGCGGAAAGCCGAAAGAAAAAAGGCCGGATAACTTCCACCGATCAGTCCAATGATCAAAAATAGGCCTCCAAATCCTGCCAGGATGGCGGGATTTGTCAGCGAATTCGTCAGAATATCTTTGCCTGAAATGTTTCTGAAAAATGGCATTGAAATCAGAACAAAAACGATCGCGAATACAAATGAGATAAACGTCAGGATCAGGGATTCACCCAAAAATTGTCTGACAAGCTGGGATTTTTTGGCTCCGACAACTTTTCTCAATCCAACTTCTTTGGCACGATTGGCGGAACGCGCTGTGGACAGATTCATGAAGTTCAAGCAGGCTAAAAGGAGGATGAAAATTCCAATGCCGGAAAATAACCAGACGTAGGTGATATCTCCCATCTGCATGGATTCCAGTTCTCGGTCGGAGTGAAGGTATATTTTTGTGAGAGGCTGAAGTTCGAGCTCTGCTGTTCCTCCGAGCTGCTTGAGTATGGCACCGATACGTCTATTAATGTCTTCTGTGAATTTTTGCTCCATCACCTTGTAATCTGTGCCTTCCCGGAAAAGGAGGTAGGTGTAATAATTGACGCTATTCAGTAAATCATTATTAATGTTTGTAGAAGGCTTGAGGCCCATTGTGCTGAAAGATGCAAGAAAATCCGGCTTGAGGTGTGATGCCGAAGGGATATTTTTAATAACGCCGGTGACTGTAAAGAGGTCGTCGTAATTGATTTTTAAACTCTTTCCCATTGGATTTTCGCTTCCAAAGTATTTTTCTGCCATCTCTTTTGTAAGGACGATTGTATTGGGATTGACAAGAGCCTCTTTCGGATTGCCCAATATCATATCGAATGAAAAAACCTCAAAAACCGATTCATCCGCATAGACAAAATTTTCTTCAGAAAAGGAGATGTTTTCATATTCAATGACTCTTTTTCTGTATCCAGTAAACCGCACATAGTCTAATACTTCGGGGAATTCATCTTTGAGAATTGGGCCTTGGACATGAGCATTGGTAGCCAGATACATGGTTCTCTCTGAGGTTTTAAACGTCGGGACTATTCTGTAAATACTGTCCGCATTGACATGAAAGCGGTCATAACTCAGTTCATCATGTACATAGAGCAGGATGAGAATGCAGCAGGCCAGGCCTATGGCCAGGCCGACAATATTGAGGCCTGAGTACATTTTATTCCGGGAAATATTCCGCAGAGCTATCTTAAAGTAGTTTTTTAACATTCTTTTCTCCTTCCAGTGTCATCAGGTATATCTAGAAATACGAAAAGTGTTTAGAAAAAGTTCGGTATGGAATAAAAGGAATTAAAGGGACATCATACTTAATTAATTAAGTATGATGTCCCTTTAATTAATTCTGCTACTTTACGATTTCGATTTGGATTTTTATGTCTTTGCGGAGGAATTGACATGTTCCATTTTTCCCTTCACACACGTAATAAAGGGCATAAGCGGTTATCGGGACAGGCCCGGGTTCAAGTCCTTCCGGCGTAAGGATTCCAAAGTCGATATGGCGCTTTTCAAGGCTCTCAATCTCTTCCGGCTGAGGAGCCGATAAAAGAAGGCTTTCGGTTTCCCAGCCTTCGGGAAGATTCACCCATACCCGCAGCGGTTCGGCCTCGTTATTCCAGTGGGCCTGAAGAGATTCTGCGGGAAGAAAATCGATGTGTACACGGGTTGACTTTCCGGAGCGAATACGTGATGGAACGATCGCGGCTTCAACTTCGATAAGCCCAATTGTATCCCGATCTATGAGTCCATCGGGATCTGGTGAGAAGACTTTCTCCGAATCCGCGAGAAATCGCCGCATGGGCTTTGCGATTTCTGATCCGCTGAGGGGGAATTGGATCGCAACGGGATCTTTTCCCCGTTTTTTGACTTCTGTTTGCGCCTGTTCCATCCAATCGTAAAAAGGATAGGGCTTGTTTAGACGGGGCCCGTACTGCTGAATGCGCCGCCTCCAAATGTATTGGTTGGGATCTGTCTCCAGTGCTTGGCCCCAAAAATCTGCCGCTTTCTGAAAATCTCCAGGCTGACGCGATTCGGATTCGTGCCGTTTGAGAAAACAGACTCCGAGGCGAAACAGGCTGAGATTATCTGAAGGGTCTATCTGAAGACTGTGCGAATAGGCTGTTATGGCTTCATCAAGCCGGTCGGGTCCGTGCCAGAGCGTCAGCCCGTCACCAAGGGAGCGCCAGGCTTCGCTTGAATTGGATTGTTTTGCTTTTATTTGCAGGGCATCAATATCAGGGGCTGAGGGTTTTGCGGCTGGAGCGGGAGCTGCCTCACCGGCGAGAAAGTCTTTATTGAGAAACGTGTCTTCAAAATCCTCTAGCTTCGGTCCCACGGCTCTCACTACACCCGTCTCATCGATAGCCATCATAAGTGGAACAACTTTTGCTCCCATAAGGTTGATCGGATCATGAAGGATAGGAAAATCAAACTTTTGCCATTGGGCATAAAGGCTGCATCGGTCGGCGTGTTGTTCCTGTGCAATTCCCAGTACTGTTAAACGGCCCTGTTTGACCCATTCTTGTGTTGCTTTGTGCCAAACTGGCACGTGTCTGCGGCAGCCCGCTCACCACGAGGCGAAATTGATCAGAAGGACTTTCTTTCCCCGGAATTGGGAAAGAGAGACAGGCTGACGGGAATCGATTTGCGGCAGCACAAAATCAGGGTGAACTGTTCCGACCTGTGGAGGGTAGGATTGGGCGGCTGTCAGGTTAGTCCCTGAAAAAAATAGGCCAAATATTAGGAGTAGAACCCAGGAAATTATTTTCATTTATTCCTCTCTGTCCTTATTTTATCTTAATCGGTTGGGAAAGCAATTGTTCCTTGATGACGTCGATATCCCGATGCATTCATAACAGACATGCTGGGAGCCCTTCGTCCACGCATACTGCTGATGCCGACTTCACCCCGTTTATTGATGGCGCGGAATGTCTCGCCCGGATAGAAATTTGGATTGACCTTTTTGTATTTTTCGACGATTAATTTCATGGCATCTTCGCAGGCCTGCTGGGGTGTCCGTCCTTCTCTCATCCGCATGACCATATAAAAAGATGAACAGGACTTGATCACGTCTTCTCCTCTACCGGTGGCGCCTGCGGCTCCGACTTCGTTATCCACATAGAGCCCGGCTCCGATAATAGGAGAATCGCCCACACGACCGGGTATCTTATAGCTGAGTCCGCTGGTAGTTGTGATCCCCGCAATATCTCCGTTTTTATCAATCGCCAGGACATTGGTTGTTCCTGTGGTGGTATCGATATCGGATTCATCAGAGGATTTGAGATCTTTGAGATGCTCGGGAGGACCCCAGTCATCCCTGTCGCTGTGGTTTTCCTTCCATCTCAGCCAGATCTTACGGGCTTTTTCTGTGAGGAGATCTTCTTCCTTAAATCCCCATTTTTTGGCGAACTCCAGGGCATATTTTCCCACAAGCATCACATGATCTGTCCTCTGCATGATGATTCTGGCCACAGAACAGGGTGTTTTGATGTTTTCCAGACATCCAACCGAACCGGCACTGTAGGTCTTTCCATCCATAATGGATGAATCCAATTGGACGACTCCTTGCTCATTGGGAATTCCGCCGTAGCCGACACTGGTTCCTTCTCCGTCCAGTTCGATAATATTGGCGGCTTTTTCAACGGCATCTAATACTGAGCCACCGCTGGAAAGAATGTCCCAGCCGACTTCTGTGGCTTTTTTCCCTGTTTCGTTTGTGTGGGCGACGAGGATCACAGGGAGGCTTGATGAAGTCCCTGTTTGAGCAAAGGAAAAAGCTCTTGAGATCATTGCCCCTGCTCCTACAGAAAGACTGGTGCTGAAAAAATTACGTCTTGAAATCTTTTTCATTGGTGTCCATCCTCCTTGAAAAAGTAAAGATTCATTTTTGCGTACACAAATTATAGAGGAATTGAAAAGAGAAAGGAAATTATTTCAGCTCAAGCACTTCCTCAGGATCAATTTGGTATTTCTATCGATTCACCGAAGAGAGCCGTTGTGGCGCTTTCTGCGATTTACACTTCACATATGATTTGTTCCAGGAGAGAGCATAGAGATAGAGGTTGAAACTTATCCTTTTGTTTAATATGCTTATTTCATGACATTTCTTTTAGCATTTATTATTTTTGCAGCTTCTATTTTTTTCATGGCTTTAGGTCTATTTTTTTATAAGAAGCCACTCAAAAAGGGTTGTTCTTTAGGAATAGATTGCGAATGCAAAAGCAATGGAAAAGATCCTGGGAAAGAGTTGTGCAAAGATAATATAGATTAAAACTTATCAAACATTATCATTTCAGGAGGAACTCCTAAAGAATCCAACATTTTCTCAACAGCATCGATCATCATTGGTGGCCCACATAAGTAGTATTCTATCTCTTCCGGTTCTTCATGATTTCCTAAATAGTTATCTAAAACAACCTGGTGAATAAATCCTGTATATCCCATCCAGTGATCTTCCGACAGTGGTTCAGAAAGAGCAATATTAAAATCAAAATTAGAAAACTGAGACTCTATTTCTTTAAACTCATCCTCATAAAACATCTCTCTCTTTGAACGTGCTCCATACCAAAAACTCACTTTTCTTTCAGTCATTAAAGTTTTAAACAAATGAAAAAGATGACTTCGCATTGGTGCCATACCCGCTCCTCCCCCTATGTACATCATTTCCCTATTTGTTTCTTTCAGAAAGAATTCTCCATAAGGACCACTAATCGTAACTTTATCTCCCGGTTTCATATTAAAGATATATGACGAACATATCCCTGGAGGCACTGACGCCTTCTTGGGTGGTGGCGTTGCTATTCTAACATTAAGTTTAACAACTTTCTTTTCAACAGGAAAACTAGCCATGGAATATGCTCGAAAAATTTCATCTTCATTTTCGGAGTGTAAATCCCAAAGTTTATATTTATCCCAATCAGGTTTATACGTATCTTCAATCTTAAAATCCTTGAAAAAGATATTATACTCAGGAACATCAATTTGGATATAGCCTCCAGCCTGAAATTCCAATTCCTGATTTTCAGGTAATTCTAAAACAAGTTCTTTAATAAACACCGATTTCCACAGTCCTTTTAAGCGTCATGAGTAAGCCGACCTCCCT
>CAZEWV010000149.1:0-6706 GCA_964516025.1 uncultured Eubacteriales bacterium | reverse complement strand
ACATATTTTTTCCCAAAAGGAGTCACGACTGAGAAGATCGTCTCTTCTATGACCGCTCAATTCAAGGACACTTTTTCAGAGGAATGGACTAGAAGAACGGATGAGATAGGCTTGACAATCCGGGAGATCATCATCCTGGCCTCTTTGATCGAAAAGGAAACATCCCTTCCGGATGAGCGCTCGCTCGTTTCCGCCGTCTTCCACAACCGCTTAAAAAAACGGATGAAGCTGGATTGTGATCCCACAATTATCTACGTACTCAAGCAGAATGGACAATTCAAAGACCGCCTGCGCGCCAAGGATCTGCGGCTTGATTCCCCCTACAACACGTATCTTTATGGAGGACTCCCGCCTGGCCCTATCGCCAATCCCGGAAAAGATTCCATCGCAGCCGCCCTTTATCCCGCCGATAAAGACTTTCTCTTTTTTGTTTCCAAAAACGACGGCAGCCACCATTTCAGCCGTTCATTCCGAGAACATCAGAACGCGGTGAATATATTTCAGAGGAATAAACGATAAAACGTCCTCATACGTATTATAGTTTTTATGACCTTTTTTATAGAAATAAATTACATTTTTTGCTATAGTACTGCATTGCGTTTGTCTAAATAGATGGCACAAACTCAACATTAAAAAAAAATACAGAGGTTGATCTTAGGAGGAAACATGAAACTCAAAAACCTTAATGTCATAGTACTTATTTTTGGACTTTTCATCGGGACTCTCTCCATCCCAAACCTAAACGCTCAAGTGCAGGACCCAGCACAAGTTGTAGAGGAATTGGCCAGGGAATTTATCCCAGCGGAAATTCTGTCCATCATCAAATCAGGTTTGGACACGCGAACACCAAATACGGGGATTCCATTTGATGTTTTCAAGCTGTTGTATCTTCCCGCCCAGCAAAATATGCATGGAATTTTCTTTTTTAAATGCAAAAATGCTGATCTTGACTTTCAAGGTGTTGGCCAAGCCGCAGCCGTTGAAGAAAAAGAGGTGTCGTCCTTTGAATCCACCCCCACTCAACTCATATCCCGAAACAATATCTACCTCTATTTCAAGCAGCTGAACGGAGACTTTGAGAAACAAATCTATGTTCCTTTTAATCAAAAAGCCGATGGGATCACATATGCGCCTGAAGAGGAAGTCAATTACTCAATCGCTTATCCGCTGCCTCCTGGGGATTATATCCTAGGCATGGCCATAGCCTCCACAGATCAAAAGAAAGTCGGTACACAGTACTTCGAATTCTCCCTTCCCAATGCGGCCTCCTTTACTGAAATCGACACCACTCCTGTCTTTTTTGTCAACAAGATGAACGAGATGGCTGCAGTCGAAATGCAGATAGCGGTCCACAAAGGATTTTTTACCTATTCGCTCTACCAAATGGAACCGAACGTTGAACACGTATTCTCACCCGGCAACGATCTGGATGTATTCTTCTACATTTTTGGAGTTCAAGCCAATGCCGAAGGCAGGTATGATATCGAAATCAATTATTCCATAACCCAGGGTGAAGAAATGGCCATCCGGTGGGCCACAACCCCATACGAACACCCAATTGTCAGCCAGCCGCTTCCCATGGAGCAAACCGTTATTATCAAAACAACGGATGAGGAAGGAAAAGAGACTGAAGAGACAGAAAAACGAGATCTCGCACCCGGAACTTACACGTTTACCATGGAGATTATAGACAATCTTTCTGGAAAATCGGTGACAAAATCGGTCGAAATTGAAGTCAGATAAATAAATCAGATATTTTTTAAAATTCGGATTAGAGATTTATGTCAAAGATTTTCCTGGCTTTACCTATATCTGATTCTCCTATAACGACCACATCGACATAGTATTTTCCAGGACTCAAGTCCGGAAAAGAAAATTGGAAATTAATATTCTTCAACCGAACAGTCTCTTCCTCAGATTTTTCAAAATGCCGTCTTTCTGTGAAGCTATAATTTTCCGTACTTTTTTTCCTGTAAAAATAAAACTCGAAGTCAAAAGAAGCTTTAAGTAAGCCTTCCTCTGAAACAAAAGTCACGGTCTCTGCGGGAATAGACAAATTGAAGTTCTTGGTTTCACGGTTAAATTTAAATCCAAAGTCAAGAAATTTTTCTTTAAATCCTCGAGTCCTCGGAGGCAGTCCAAATTGGGCCCTATTCATAGCCGTAAAGAAATCCCCGACAATGCCTCCTCCTTCTGAAAAAACTCCGATAACCGGATCAAATGTATACACGCTATCTCCACGTTTGTCTGTAAACATAATGGCAAATCCATACCGGTAAAACTGCCACAGGATATAGCCATGGTAACCAGCAAGCAGCGGATTGCTGACCATGGGCTGCATCTGGATCTGATCCGGTTCACCAAAATAGATAAATATTCTCCCCCGATCTGTTTTCCAACCGGGAATTCCCTCTATGAACCGCTCGTTGGCATAATCAATGCGCCGGTAAAACTCCTCCCGAAATTCATTAAAATCTGTGTCCGAATTAGGATCTCTTTTCTCCCAGAAATTTCTAATGAAATCCTTTCGGGATTCCACATCAGGAAGATGTCTAAAGATATCCCTTTCCTGTTTGCTCATGATAAGTCGGGCATACTCGAAAAAATCTCTACTACCTGGATCCAGATCCACTCTTGTTGCCACACCGCAGCTCAGCAAGGAAAAAACACAGATAAAAAGAAGCCCTGAAATTAAATAACCTGTAATTTTTTTTGTCATTTTGGATTCCTCTTTTGATTGAGATTGATAAAAAAATCGCTTTTCATTTGTTTTTAATTCTCATTTTAAATTTCAAGGAATCCCTCCACTTGTTCTTCTCATCTCATCTTCAATATTTATTTTAGCACTTTGAACGGTGAAATCAAATCTCTTCTTAAATTCAGCTTCTTTTTTTCTCCTTTTTTTTGAGTTTTTCTTGTAATGTCAAAGGAGATTGAATAGACTGAAATTGTTTTAAAAAAAAATGGTTACTTCAACAAAAAAAGCGATGAAAACAAAAAATGCGCTACATCGCTGACATCCATATTCATTCGAAGTTTTCCAGGGCAACAGCACGTGATATGACGCTGGATACTCTCTCCCGCTGGGCTAAAATCAAAGGAATCCAACTCCTGGCCACAGCAGACTTCACACATCCGGAGTGGTTCTTTCTGATGAAGGATAAACTTGAACCGTCGGGGAATGGATTCTTCAGGATGAAGGACATCCAACCTCCGGAAAATGAACATCTCCAATCTATTCAGGTTACGCCTGATGATATGTCCTTTATCCTTTCTACAGAGATCAGCTTCATTTACTCAAAAAAAGGGAAAGTCCGCAAGATTCATCTTTTAATACTGGCTCCTGATTTTAAATCGGTGGAGACGATTAACGGAAAATTGACTGGCATTGGCAACCTGGGCTCGGATGGACGACCCATTCTCGGAATGGACGCCAAAGAGTTTGTGAAAATCATCGCCAAATACTGCCCGCAGTGCGTGGTGATCCCCGCTCATATTTGGACTCCCTGGTTTTCTCTGTTTGGAGCCAATTCCGGTTTCGACTCCATCGAAGAATGTTTTGAAGAGTTGACTCCTTTTATTTTTGCGTTGGAAACAGGCCTCTCATCAGATCCGTCTATGAATTGGCTCTTGTCTGCACTGGACAAATACACACTGATCTCAAATTCCGATGCCCACTCTCCCTCCAAGATCTTAAGAGAAGCCAATGTTTTCGACACCGATTTCAGTTACTCGGGTCTGATTGATGCATTAAAGAGCAAAGATCCGGATAAGTTTCTCCACACACTTGAATTTTTTCCTGAAGAAGGCAAATACCACTATGACGGCCACAGAAAATGCAATGTCCTCTTTTCTCCCCTGGAAACCAGGCAAAATAAGTATCTCTGCCCAAAATGTGGCAAAAAACTTACTGTCGGAGTCATGCACAGAGTCGATGAACTGGCAGACCGCGAACCCGGACACCAATCTCCTTCCAGAATTCCATTCAAGAATCTCATTCCTTTGATCGAGATCATCGCCCAGGCCGTTGAAAAATCCACAGGCAGCAAAAGTGTCTGGGAGATTTATTTCCGCTTCATCCATGAATTCCAGAACGAATATAAAATCCTGACTGAAATCCCTGTGGAAGAATTGGCTCGGATTGAACCGACAAGAGTCAGCCGGGGAGTGGACCGAATGAGGAGAGGACAGGTCAGAATCATTCCCGGACACGATGGAGTTTTTGGAAAAATCCATCTCTTTGAAAACGAGGAGGAGGGGGAGGATGGCCAGGGCCAGCTCACCCTTTTCTAAAATGATTATCAATTTCAAGGACACCGATTTTAACGAACACATCCGATTAACTCTGCTGGCAATTCTCATAGGTGTCTTAGCTGGATTGGCCTCCATCCTTTTTAAATTCATGATCCAATTCTTCCAGAATTTATTCTGGAGAGCGGGAAGCATCCTCGAAGGAGTCGCGCAGCAGCCTTGGTTTTTGACTATCCTTATTCCCACAGTAGGAGGGCTGATCATCAGCCCTATTATTTACTACGGCGCCAAAGAAGCTAAGGGACACGGTGTGCCTGAAATCATGGAATCCCTTATCTTTCGTGGGGGAAAGATTCCCAATAAGGTGGCGGCCGTAAAGGCTTTAGCATCCTCAATATGTATCGCCTCCGGTGGTTCGACAGGACGAGAGGGGCCCATTGTGCAAGTCAGCGCCAGCCTGGCATCCACGATCGGAAAGCTATTCAAGATAAAAGAACGCGGTTTGAAAACACTTGTGGCCGCAGGCGCAGGAGCCGGCATCGGAGCCACTTTTAACGCTCCTATTGCAGGCGCTCTTTTTGCGGTTGAAGTCATCCTGGGAGAATTTGGTGTCTATTCATTCTCTCCCATCATCATCGCCTCCGTTACTTCTACAATGACGTCCCAATTCATAACAGGGGATATCTTTTCAGCATTCACAGTTCCCTCATACACCTTGAGCAGCATATGGGAAATAGGGCCCTACATTCTTCTGGGAATCATCTGTGGAACCGTGGCTATCTTTTTTATCCAGGTCCTCTATTTTTTAGAAGACAAATTTGAAGCGCTTAAAGTCCATCCGCTCATTAAGCCGGCCATGGGAGGAATCTTTGTGGGTGTGATTGGCCTTAAGTTTCCTCAAATATTTGGTGTTAGCTATGAAGCCATGGACGCCAGCCTGACAAATCAAATGGGTTTCTGGCTGGCCTTTATTCTCATCTTCGCTAAAATCCTTGGCACTTCTCTAACTCTTGGTTCCGGTGGATCAGGTGGAATTTTTGCCCCCTCCCTGTTTTTAGGAGCCATGACTGGAAATGTGGTCGGCACCTTTTTTAGAAACATATTTCCGAACTCTCCTGAATCCATGTTTTCACCCGGTGCATTTGCTCTTGTCGGAATGGGGGCTGTGGTGGCTGGCGCGACACATGCACCGATTACGGCGATTGTCATCATCTTCGAACTGACAAATGATTACAAAATTATTCTTCCACTCATGCTGTCCTGTATCATCGCCTCCCTTATGACGGTAGGGATTCACAAACAATCCATTTATACCTTAAAGCTCAAGCGGAGAGGAATCCTTTTTTCAGAAGGACGCGAAGTCAATATCCTGAAATCTCTGCACGTAAAAGATTTTGTAAGTCAGGATCACCAGGTCTTTTTAAACACTGTGCACGTCGGACAAATCATCGACTTGGCAATCAGCAGCAAACACCATACTTTCCAGATCATCGATGACGACAATAATTATGTCGGCTGTTTTTCACTCAACCAAATGAAAAAACTTGTTTTGGACAAAGACATGCTCGATTCTCTTCTCATCGCCGAAGATCTGGCTGTCCCGGGAATTTCCATCGATTACGAAGATAATCTTGAACAGGCCATGAAGATTTTCGGTCAGCAAGATGTCTCAGAAATCACACTGCTCAAAGGGAACAAATTTTCTGGTGTGATCAAACGAAAGGATGTCATCGAAGCCTACAATCATGAAATCATCAAAAAGGAAGCCGCCGAAAGCATAGTCCAAAAACTTAAATTTTCTGCGCAGAACAAATCTTTTGACATCGGCACAGGGTATAAGATCATGGAAATCGAAGCCCCTGCACGTTTCTTGGACAGATCACTCAAGGAGCTGAACCTAAAGGCTGAGCACAGGATTGACATTCTTCTAATAAAAAGAAAATACCCACCACAAACCATCCCCATTCCCTCTGCTGAGGAAATTATCAAAAAGGGAGATATTCTCGTCTTGGCCGGTCTTACCGAAAACATCATGAATATCATCCAGAACGACATTCCTTGACAAGACCCTGTTCACATTTTATATTTAGCCAATAGTTCGGAGGAAACATGGAAATTGAAATGAGAATTAAAGGACTCGTTGTCGATCCCATATCCAAGATGCCCATTGTCGTTCTCGAAGACATACAAAGTGAGCGGATGCTCCCCATATGGATCGGTGTCTTTGAAGCCAACGCTATCGCATTAAAGATTGAGAACATCGTGACTCCACGCCCGATGACTCATGATTTACTTAAAAATTTGCTGGATGAACTGGACATCAAAGTGGAAAAAATTGTCGTCAATGATGTGAAAGACAACACGTTTTATGCACAGATACACTGCCGGCATATGAATCAAACAATCACTATCGATTCCCGTCCATCGGACGCCATAGCCCTTGTACTTCGCACGG
>CAZEWV010000148.1:1556-6723 GCA_964516025.1 uncultured Eubacteriales bacterium | reverse complement strand
AGAGGCCATGAAAAGATTGACTTCCGGTGAGTTTGATGCGGCAATCCTTGTGTGTGGTGCCGGGCTAGGGATGACAATTGTGGCCAACAAGTTTAAAGGCGTCAGAGGAACTCTCTGTATGGATGAATATATAGCCGAGATGAGCCGGGCTCACAATGACTCCAACTGTCTGACTTTGGCTGGAAGAATCCTCCCTGCAGACAAAGCCCTTCGCATTTTGGATGTCTGGTTGGACACCGCGTTTGAGGGGGGGCGGCATAAGCAAAGGCTCAATAAGATTAGAGATCTGGAAAATAGGAATTTTAAAGTAGAGTAAGAGGAGAAAAGAGAATGTCTTCGCTATCACAAAAAGCAACTGATTTATTTCGCAGAATAGAAAATAACAATACCTGGAGACAGCGAGACTCGGTGAATCTGATCCCGTCGGAATCCACCCCTTCCCTGCTTGTGAAGATGTGTGAGATTTCTGATCCTTCAGGGCGCTATGCCGAACACAGAACCATGAAGGGAGAAGAAATTTATTTTTATCAGGGGATTGATTTTATCAAAGACGTTGAAAAAGAGGTCCAAGAAGAACTGGGAAAGTTTTTCGGGTGCCAAGAAGTCGAACCCCGGACAATCAGCGGTCAGATGGCTAATGAAGTGGTTTTTAAAGCGCTGGTCCGGTTTGTCAACCGGGGACGACCCGAGGGCCGGCCCATGCGGAAATTGAAGCTGGTCATGAACAATGATTTGACCAAGGGGGGGCATCTCAGTTCCCAGCCTATGGGTGCTCTGTTCAACTATGTGGCTGAAAATCCTGAAACCGGAAAGGATAATGTTTTTAATTTTCCGGTCCAGGAAGGAAACCTGTATAAAATCGATAAGGAAAAATTAGGAGAGAACGTCGATCGTTTCCGGCCCGAGCTTCTAGTTTTTGGAAAGAGCATGTTTATCTGTCAAGAACCGATCGCTTTCATATCCGATTTGGTTAAAGACTGGGAGGATAAGCCCCTTATCATGTTTGATATGGCCCATGTTCTCGGACTTTACGGAGCGTTCCAGGATCCGTTGGCTGAAGGGGCGAATGTGATCACGGGTAGCACGCACAAAACATTCTTTGGTCCTCAAAGGGGACTGATTGCCGGGAATTTCCCGAAGGGATCCCCCCTGCGGAAGCTGTGGCTGGATATCAAAAACCGAGCTTTCCCCGGATCGACGAGCAATCATCATTTAGGAACCCTTCTGGCCCTTCTGGTGGCCGCCTATGAAATGAATGCGTTTAAAGAGGACTATCAGAAGACAGTCATGGCCAATGCGAAATCTTTTGCTAAATCCTTGAATTCTAAAGGTGTTCCCGTAGAAGGAGATGAAACCGACGGATTTACTGAAACGCATCAGGTCCTTATCCGCGTGAAGGAATTTGGAGAAGGGATGGATATGGCCCGCCGGTTGGAGGACAACAATATTTTGACCAACTATCAGGCCCTTCCCGATGACAAGACTTTCCTTGAATCCAGCGGAATCCGGATGGGAGTGCAGGAGATGACCCGTTTTGGTATGGAAGAAACAGATTTTGATATTCTCTCCGGTTTCATCGCCGACATTATCATTAAAGGATCTAATCCTAAAGAAGAAGTGAAAGCGTTCCGTCAAAATTTTCTCGAAATGAAATTTTGCCTGTCTCAAAAGGAAGCTCTTCCCTTGGTGGCCAGGGTGCTTAAAAGCGCCTTTCCTTACTCTGGTTTTGTCGAAACGTTGATAGAAAACCTGGAGAAAAAATGAATATTTTAGTTATTGGCTCGGGGGGGAGAGAGCACGCGCTGGCATGGAAAATTGCTCAGAGCCCTCGTTTGAAAAAACTCTATACGGCTCCGGGAAATCCGGGAACGAAAAACCTTGGCGAGAATGTGGACATCGATCCCTCCGATGTTCCAGCACTGGTGGAGTTTGCCGTCAAGAAAAAAATTGATCTGACTGTCGTAGGGCCGGAGCTCCCCTTAACTCTGGGGATCACTGATGAGTTTGAGAAAAAAGGATTGAAGATCTTTGGACCGAGAAAGAACGCCGCCGAACTCGAAGGGAGCAAAGTGTTTGCCAAAGAATTCATGAAACGCCACAAAATCCCCACCGGAAGATTTAAGGTTGCCGATTCTCCAGAGAAGGCCAACGCGGTCATTGATTCCGAGGAGTTCGGATTTCCTGTTATCATAAAAGCCGATGGTCTGGCTGCCGGAAAAGGTGTCCTCATCTGCAAAAATAAGCAGAGGGCGTATGATGCGGTAAACACTATCATGGTTAAAAAGAAATTTAAGGCTGCCGGCAAACGCATTGTTATTGAGGAGTTTTTAACCGGGAAAGAAGTCTCATTCATTGTTGTGACGGATGGATTTCAAATTCTGCCTTTTGTGACAACTATGGACCACAAGGCTCTTCTTGAGGGAGATAAGGGGCCAAACACAGGTGGAATGGGAGCCATCTCTCCTTCTCCATTCATTAACAAGGACCTGTTCAGTGTTGTCATGAAAGAGATCGTCTTTTCAACGATCACACGTATGCTCGAAGAGGGAAGAAAATATAGAGGGGTCCTCTACGTTGGTTTGATGCTCACGCTAGAGGGACCTAAAGTGCTCGAGTACAACTGCCGGTTTGGTGATCCGGAAACACAGCCTCAAATGCTGCGCCTTGAGAGCGATATCGTAGACATTTTTCTTGCCTCTCTTGAGGGCCGTCTTGTCGAGGATCACATCCGATGGAGTCGTAAGGCCTCAGGATGTGTTGTCCTGACATCTGGAGGCTATCCGGAAAAGTATAAAAAAGGGAGAAAAATATCGGGTCTTGAAGAATTTGCGGAGGGCTCCGATGTTTTCGTATTTCATGCCGGGACAAAATTTGAAAATGATGCCTATTTGACCAATGGCGGAAGGGTTTTAAATGTGTGTGCTTCGGAAAACACGTTAGCCGAGTCTATGGGGAAAATTTACAAAGCGGTGAATAAAATAAATTTTAAAGATATGTATTACAGGAAGGATATCGGTGTTATGAAAAAGGAGGAGTGATGAAGGTTGCATTTTTTATTGGAAGCGAATCGGATTTAGATGTTATCAAAGGAGCTTTGAGTGTTTTTGAGGAATTTGGAGTTTCCTTTTCTCTCGAGGTCACCTCTGCCCATCGTTCTCCAGGGCGGACAAAAAGACTTATACTGGAGTCGGAGGAGCAGGGGGCGGAAGTTTTCATCTGTGCGGCGGGGAAGGCCGCCCATCTTGCCGGAGTTGTGGCGTCCCATACGGCCTATCCTGTCATTGGTGTGCCAGTGGGGGGATCGGATCTCGATGGATTGGATGCGCTGCTGTCTACAGTACAGATGCCTAAGGGTGTTCCTGTGGCCTGCATGGGGATTGGAAAGCATGGAGCCATCAATGCAGCCATTTTGGCCGTCCAGATCCTGGGCCTGAAAGATGAGTCCCTGCGGGAAAAATATAAACAGTACAAAGCAAAAATGGCGGAATCAGTCGAAGCCAGTTCCAAAAAAGTCAAAGAACATCTATGACCTCCTTTTCCATTCAAAGCTTCGGCTGCCGTGTCAATCAAGCCGAGGCTTTCTCATGGGTAGATGAATTTCAGAAACACGGGCTGAGGTACGAAAAGGATTTTTTTAAAAGTGACCTCGTTCTGGTGAATACCTGTACGCTGACCAGCCGCGCGGACCGGGATGTGAGAAGTTTTTTAAATAAGACATCCCGCCTCAATCCAAATGCCCGGTTGATTGTTACAGGATGTTTTGCCGAGCGGGCGGCCGCTGAGCTCAAAGAGTTCCCACAGGTCTGGCAAATTTTTTCCAATCAAAAAAAAGAAGAACTTCCGGCTAAGATTATTTCCTTGATAGGCCCAACGGCTGAAGATTCACAGATATCTTATCGATCCAGGGCCTTGGTCAAAATCCAAGATGGATGCAGCTTAAGCTGTTCGTTCTGCATCATTCCTCGGGTCCGGGGCAGAAACAAAAGTACCGGACCGGACCTCATACTGCAGAGAGTGCAGGACTACTGTGAGCAGGGATTCCAGGAGATCGTTCTCACCGGAATTCATATTTGCCTTTATGGGAGTGATTTTTCTCCCAAGTTGACACTTTTTGACCTGTTGAAAATGATGGATGGATTAAAGAATACACCCCGGATCCGGTTGAGTTCTCTAGATCCCAGATTCATGAGTGAGACGCTGCTCGAACATCTCTCGGCCAGCAAACAAATCTGTTCGCACTTTCATTTTTCTCTTCAGCATGGCACAGAGGCTGTGCTCCAACGCATGGGGCGGCATGTAAAAATAACCGATTATAGCAGGATTCTGGGATTTCTTAAGGAAAAGCGACCCACTGCATCTCTCGGTGCTGACATCATCGTTGGATTTCCGGGCGAGTCCGACTTGGAATTTGAGAGTATGTTTCAGTTTCTCGAGAAATCTCCCCTGACCTATTTTCATGTGTTCCCCTTCTCTCCAAGACCCGGAACAGAAGCAGAGAATTGGTCTCCAGTTAACGATAAAGTCAAAAAAGAAAGGGCCGCGCGTTTAAGACAGCTGTCACAGGAGAAGAGTTTAAATTTCCGGCGAACCAAAATCGGAGAGAAAATGGATGCGGTCGTTATCAAAAAAGGAAAACAGAAAACTCGAGTTCTCACGGACAATTTTATAGAAGTCCTGGTCCCTTCAAACTCGGCCGAAAATAAGGAGAGGATCAAGGTCTGTATTACCCGAGTGACGGACGATCAAACTTTTGGACAAATCCTCCAATGAAATAAGCCGATGATAAAATGAACAGAATTACTCTTCTTCCCTCAGATGTTTCCCAGAAGATTGCGGCCGGAGAAGTCATAGAAAGGCCATTTTCTGTGGTCAAGGAGCTGGTAGAGAACTCTCTGGATGCCCAGGCCACCGAAATCAAGGTAGAGCTTGTCGAAGGCGGGAAAAGGCTTCTCCGCGTAACCGATAATGGACATGGGATGAGCCGGGATGATGCTCTGCTTGCCTTTGAAAGACATTCGACGAGCAAAATCTCGACAGAGGCCGATCTCGACCACATCCGGACTCTTGGATTTAGAGGAGAGGCCCTACCCAGCATCTCTGCCGTCTCTCACATCATTCTGCAGACCTCTGAGAAAAATGGTTCCAGCGGAACATTGATCGAACGTGA
>CAZEWV010000148.1:0-1456 GCA_964516025.1 uncultured Eubacteriales bacterium | reverse complement strand
TTGGCTCTCTTTGGCTACGCCTCCAGACCACCGACGGGAAGACGAGACCGGAAGCAGCAGTTTTTTTATGTCAACAACCGACCCGTGAAAGATAAAACCCTTCAGGCCGCACTCAATCAGAGCTATAAGAGTTTTTTGGAAAAGGATCATTTTGCCGAATCCTTCCTATTCCTCAGTCTTCCCCTCTTTGATGTGGATGTGAACGTGCATCCGACAAAAACGGAGGTGAAGTTTATCGATTCCAGTGCCATCTTTCGTTTTGTGCGCAGAAGTTTAGAGCAGGCTTTGCTGAAAGCCATGGGCGTCAAAGAGATTTATCCTTCGCAAAAAGAGAAGACACACGAGTTTTTTGTGTCGGAATTTCAAAAAACCACGACGTCTTTTGGTTTTAAAAAACAAAGACAAGACGAACAGACCCATTTTCCTTTTCCAAAGTCAGAAAGCATTAAAGCCATTCCTGTTTTAGGTCAATACGGAAATATGTATATCGTTGCAGCCGGAAAAGAGGAACTGCTCATCATCGACCAGCACAACGCCCACGAAAGAGTTTTATTTGACCGCTATGTTGAAATTGACAGCAAGAAAAAATGGCCGCAGAAGCTGGCCCTCCTTCCCATAGTTTTTGATCTGTCTCCCTCTCAGAGCGAAAGTTTTAAAGGCGGCCGCGAACTGCTGGAGGGATTGGGCTTCCGGCTCGAAGAAATGGGCGGGCGCAGTTATGCCCTTAAGGAATATCCCGGTATCTTTAAAGAGGACGAAGCGAAGGACATATTCCTGTCCCTCCTTGAAGATGTCCAGGAGGAGAAAATTGATGGAAAAAAACACAAACTCCTGGCAACCCTAGCCTGTAAGACAGCTATTAAAGCAGGAGAAGTTCTCACTAGGGAGAAGATGGAATATCTTGTCGATGAACTCTTCAAGACATCTAATTTTTCCCTGTGTCCACACGGCAGGCCGATTACAGTTAAAATACTTAAAGGGGAAATCGAGAGGGGACTCAAAAGAGCCAAAAATTGACAACTTCCCCCTGTTTTGCTAATATTCCATGACACTTTTAGAGTGTGTTAATCCTACATTGGCGGGGAGTGGCGCAGCCTGGTTAGCGCGCCTGCTTTGGGAGCAGGAAGTCGTCGGTTCGAATCCGATCTCCCCGATTAAATAAACGATTAACAGGCCCAATACAAGCGCGCCAGTAGCTCAGTCTGGATAGAGCAGCTGCCTTCTAAGCAGCGGGTCGGGAGTTCGAGTCTCTCCTGGCGCGCCATCTTATACCCTTATTTTTCAAGAGTTTTCCTTAGGTTTTAATTTAAGCAAGCCTATGCAGTTTTAAGCTCTTTTTGACACGAAATGTCAAAAGAGCGTCAAATCTAAATGATGTAGTCTGTCTGCAATAGAACTCCGGTCTGTCACGCCGGAGGTCGCGAGTTCGAGTCTCGTCGGCCCCGCCATTCTTTCC
>CAZEWV010000147.1:2677-6756 GCA_964516025.1 uncultured Eubacteriales bacterium | reverse complement strand
CACCAACCACAAAGGGCCCGGCCATCGGATTCTGGAAATACCCTTGAAGAATGGCGCCTGATAGGGATAAACTGGCGCCAACCAAAAAAGCAAGAATGGCTCGAGAAAGACGGATCTGGAATATTGTGGAATTTGATGCATCACCCCGGAAGACAAAATTCCAGAGATCGTTTAATCCTGTCTTTGCCGGCCCGTGACATAATGAGATCATCATGCCCAGGACAAACAGGACAAGCAGCAGGAAGAGGAGCCGCCGTTTTTTATTCATATGTTTGGTTATTTATTGGAAAAGGCTTCCGGATGAAGTATTCGAGCAAGGTTGTCCAAAGCATCGATAATCCGTGGACCGGGACGGGTGGCCAGATTTTCATCCAAAAAAAACATATCGCCTTTTATGACAGCTTGAAGGTTTTTGAGATACGTTCCTTTTGAGATCGTTTTTTTTGCTTTGAGGAATGCTTTCTTGGATTTAGAAAGGATAATGATGAAATGCGGATTTTCGGCGATGAGCTGTTCTTGGCTGAAGAGCAGCCATTTCTTCTTTATGTTTCCTGCGATGTTTTTTCCTTTGGCTTTAGTCAGGAGGTCATCCATGAAGCTGTTTTTTCCACAGGTCCATAATCCCAAACCATGAAGAAAGACAAACACTTTTGGGATGTTTTTTTCTCTTTCAAGAGCAGTGATGATGTTTTGGTACCGCAGCTTGAGGGGTTGAAGAAGTTTGGCCGCTTTTTCCTCTGTCCAAGTGATATTAGCAACTGTTTCGATGACCGTGAAGACACGATCGATGGTTGTTCCCATTTCGAGAACATAGACAGGGAGGTTGAATTCTCGCATCTTTTTCAGAAGACGAATGGGATTTCCTCTAAAACCAATAATGAGATCGGGATTCAAAGCTATGATTTTTTCCAGATTGGGATCCACTAATCCTCCGATTCTTTCTTTTCTTGTGGCTTCGGGAGGATAATCACAGAAACGTGTCACTCCTACGACGCTATCCCCAAGATCGAGAGAAAATAGGATTTCCGTGATGTTAGGGGCTAGGGATATAATTCTTTTTGGAGGGGCGTCCATCTCGGTAATGAAGCCAAGGTCATCGGTAAAAACTTTGTTTTGCGCACGGACTGGAATCAGGTTAAAAAAAAGGACAAAGATGAGGAGAGCGAAATTTTTGCGGCTCATGGTTTTTTCTCAATGGCCGGGATGAATGATATTTCCGGAAGTCCGGAGTGGACATTTTTTCTAATATCCACGTCAGTCCGGAAAACATCTTGGATGTAGGATTTAGTGATGAGTTTTTCCGGAGGACCTTGAGCAAATATTTTTCCTTCTTTGAGGAACATGAGGCGTTGAGAATAGGGAATGACAAGATTGATATTGTGCTCGGTGGTCAGAATGGTTTTCCCCTTTTCTTCCTGAAGCCGTTTAAGAATTCTGTAGATTTCGACCTGATAACTTATATCCAGATGTGAACTTGGTTCATCGAGGAAGAGGAGAGGAGTGTCCTGCGCCAATGCGCGGGCGATAAAGACTCTCTGTTGCTCCCCGCCGCTTAGGTGAGCGATTTTCTTGTTCCGAAAATGGTGGATTTCCGTAAGCTCCATGACATCTTGAATGGCGTCCTTATCCATAGATGTCGTTTTCTCCAAACGGCCTTGATGCACGTATCTGCCCATATGGATGATTTCCAGTACTGAAAATTCAAAGGATAAATTCGATATCTGAGGAACATATGCAATCTGTTTAGCCATGTGCTGGGCCGTTAAGGTGAAAGCATTTTTTTCGTCCACTTCAACGGTTCCTCTGACATTTTTCAAGAGCCCTTGAAGAGCCTTGATCAAAGTACTCTTTCCTGAACCGTTCCGTCCCAGGATAGCGATGAATTCTCCCTGTTCTAGAGAAAATGAGATATCTTTGATGATATCCCCGTTTCCGTATCCCGCAGAAAGGTTCAAAACGTTAAGAATAGTCATGGCCGATAAGGATTATGCCACAAAACGCAATTTTTTAAAAAAATTCTATCCTATGAAGGACACATCCCTAATTCCGTGATTTCTGAATTAAAGGGACATCATACTTAATTCCGCGAGAATTAAGTATGATGTCCCTTTAATTCAGAAATCACGGAAATGGGATGATCCTTCCCACTCTATCTTGTTGACTTTTTGAGGGTTTAGCTCTAATATTTAGGCTGACTTATACCCCCTGTAGATGAGAAAGAAGGCAAAACGATGGCGGAAAATTATGATTTTCAGCGGATAGAGGCGAAATGGCAGAAAATTTGGGAGGACAAAGAAGCCTTCCGGGTTTATGAAGACTCTAAAAAAACAAAATTCTACTGCCTGGAAATGTACCCCTATCCCTCTGGAAGAATCCACATGGGGCATGTTCGCAATTACACCATTGGAGATGTGATTTCTCGCCATAAGGTGATGAAGGGATTCAATGTTCTTCACCCCATAGGTTGGGATGCTTTTGGTATGCCGGCAGAAAATGCGGCCATAAAGAGCGGTGTCCACCCTCAAAAATGGACTCTGGACAATATTGCCCACATGAAGCATCAGCTCAAGAGAATGGGCTTTTATTACGATTGGGGAAGGGAAGTGAATACCTGCCTTCCGGAATACTACAGATGGAACCAATGGATTTTTCTTCAAATGTACTCGAAGGGATTGGCCTACAAGAAGAAAAGTTGGGTTAACTGGTGTCCTCAGTGCCAGACCGTCCTGGCCAATGAGCAGGCGGCGGGCAACAGGTGTTGGCGTTGCGATTCGGAAGTTAAACAGAAAGATATGGAGCAGTGGTTTCTCAAAATCACGGATTATGCCGAAGAACTGCTCTCTGGGCATGATCTCCTTTTAAAATGGCCCGAACATGTCCTCCTAATGCAGAAGAACTGGATCGGGAAGAGTAAGGGAGCCCATGTGACATTTCCAGTTTCCGGTACGGACCAGTCTATAAAGGTCTTCACAACCCGTGTCGATACGATCTATGGAGCCACTTTTGTGGCCATTTCCCCAGAGCACCCGTTGAGCCAAAAACTGATTTCCGATTCCGATCAAAAAGAACGGTTCCAGACATGGATTGAACAAAGCAAAAAAAAGCAGCGGCTCGAAAAAGATCAAATCGAAGAGGAGAAGGAGGGCATCGATACAGGGAAAAAAGCCATCAATCCCTACACAGGAAAGGAAGTTCCGATCTGGATAGCCAATTATGTTCTTATGGAATATGGGACAGGAGCCGTCATGGCTGTTCCCGGTCATGATCAAAGAGATTTTGACTTTGCAAAAAAATATTCCATTCCTATCCGAGAAGTCGTTGTTCCGGAGGGCGAATCCTCATCTGGTGAGCTGGAAGAGGCCTTTGAAGGATATGGGAGGCTTGTGAATTCCGGAGATTTTACCGGAATGACCTCTAAAGAGGCCATGGACGCCATGGCCCAATATGCTGAAAATTCAGGATTTGGACGAGGGAGTATCCTGTATCGTCTCAGAGACTGGGGTATTTCCCGCCAGCGGTACTGGGGAACTCCCATCCCTATCATCTACTGTGAGAAGTGCGGAGCGCTTGGAGTTCCGGAAAAAGACCTGCCTGTGGTTCTCCCCTCAGATGTGGAATTCCAAGGAGTTGAGGGTTCTCCATTGGAAAACAATGACAGTTTTGTCAATACCAATTGTCCTCAGTGTGGAGGACAAGCCCGCCGGGAAACCGATACTATGGACACATTTTTTGATTCATCCTGGTATTATTTCCGTTACTGCTCTTCTCAGGATGAAACACGGCCGTTTCAGCCTTCGAAAGCCGATTATTGGATGCCGGTCGATCTCTATATCGGTGGAGTCGAACACGCTATTCTGCATCTGATCTATGCCCGGTTTTTCTGTAAAATCCTCAGAGATATAGGTTTGACGACCATCGATGAGCCCTTCCCACACTATCTTCCTCAAGGGATGGTCACAAAGGACGGATCGGCCATGTCAAAATCCAAAGGAAATGTTGTGGATCCGGACGAAATGCTCGAACACTTTGGCGCCGATACTCTGCGGCTCTTTATCCTTTTTTCATCCCCTCCGGAAAAA
>CAZEWV010000147.1:0-2577 GCA_964516025.1 uncultured Eubacteriales bacterium | reverse complement strand
CTTTGGCGCCGATACTCTGCGGCTCTTTATCCTTTTTTCATCCCCTCCGGAAAAAGAAATTGCCTGGAATGAAAAAGGCGTTGAAGGGAGCCACAGATTCCTCTACCGTATTTGGACCTTCATCCAAAAGAATCTGGACCTCTTTTCTCTGGAAAAAAACCTAGCGTTGGAGGCAGCTCCGGAGAGTAACCGCCATCTCCAATTAAAAGCAAAAATGCACCAAACGATTAAAAAAGTTGGGGACGATATCGAAAAGAGGTATCACCTGAATACAGCCATCAGTTCTATAATGGAATTATTCAATTCTCTTAAAAAAGAATGTGAAAGCCTGAGAATCCATCAAAAAGACAGGGATTTATTGAAAAATACCATGGAAATTCTCGTCCTGCTCCTTTCCCCGTTTGCTCCGCATTTCTGTGAGGAGATTTGGGAAAAAATGGGGCACCAAAACCTTCTCCTTCATACACCCTGGCCGGGTTTTGACCCTGAATTGGCTATAGAGGAAACGGTCACTATTGTCGTTCAGATCAACGGGAAACTCAGAGATAAATTTGATGCGGGAAGAGGACTTCCAAAAGAGGATTTGGAGAGTAAAGCCTTGGAATCAGAGCGAATCCGGAATATAATCGGAGATAGAAAGGTTAGGAAGGTCATCATTGTCCAAGATAAACTTGTCAATATTGTTATTTAGCCGGGATTATTCATGAGACCTCATCAAAGAAAGACACTTTTCCTGTTTTTTGTATGCCTGGTTTTAAGCCAGTGTGGATACCACCTGCGGGGAACGGGGAGTTTTCTTCCTGAACACATACAAGAAATCCATATCCCCATGTTCAAGAATTTGACGACCCGGTTTGAGTTGGATTTGAAATTGACAAACGCCGTCATCGATGAAATTGTTGCCAGAGGAAAAGTTGAGATCTCAGGAGATCCCACGGCTGCAGATGCCATCCTTGTCGGAGAAATTAGTTCTTTTGAGGCCGTCCCTATTGCATTTGGAGTGGAGGCCACTGCTGACCGATACAATATCATTGTGGTCACCAAAATCGTATTGCGAGACCTTGTGAACAACAAAATTATTTACTCCAATCCCAATTTTTCTTACCAGTATGAATATCAGGTTCCCGATGGTTCGGACTTCGATAGCGTGGAATTTGAAGCCCTAGACAAATTGGCTGAAAGATTTGCCCGCAGTTTGGTTATCACCATGCTGGAAGGATTTTAGGCGTGAATCCTCCCCTTCTCAGAGAGGACAATCTCCATGCCTGCTACTTTTTTTATGGAGAAGAACCTTTCCTTGCCCGCCAATTTATAGAACGGATCAAAGAAATTCTTATCGATAAAGACGGCGAAAATAACAGCATTGAAAAATTCCGACTGGAAGAACATTCGTGGTCTGAAATCATCGATGTGGCGCGCACTGTACCGTTTTTTACTTCACGACGACTTATCATTGTGGAAATTCCCGATGCACGGGGAGCAAAACTTTCTGCAACAGAGGAGAAGCTGCTTAATGAGTATTTTCAAACAAGCTCAACACCTACTGTTATGGTTGTCGTTTTTTCAGGAAAAGTGAAAAAAAGTTCCCCACTTGTAAAATTTTTTTCGTCTTTGCCTTCCTCGAGTGTCACGGTTGAAGAAATGAGGCCCTTAAAGGCCCGGGCTTTACTCGCCTGGATTGAAAAGCAGTTTCATATGTACAATAAGGAACCGACGTCTGAAGCAACAAAACGTTTAGCAGAGGTTGCCGGAAATAATCTCGGTCGGATCCATAACGAGATAGAAAAAATAGGGATCTATGTCGGCGAAAAAAAACAAATCGAATTGGATGATATCAATCAAATATCTGGCTGGGTTAAATCTTTTCTTGAGTGGGAGATTGCAGAAAATCTGGAGAAGGGAGATTATGAACAAAGCCTCCTTGTGCTAGATAAATTATTAAACAAGGAAGGAATTAAACCAGAATACATCTTGGGTTCATTTTCCCGGTTCTTTTCTAACCTTCTTTTAGCAAAACTTCTCTTGTCAGAAAAAAACAAAGAGCGAAAATCGATTTTCAGGGAATTCAAGCCGCAGATCCTGGAGAAATTCGGAGACTTTTATACGAGAAAATTTAATGAATTCTTTTCTCTGGTTGACGGCCTGTCTTTGACAGATCTCAATCGTTTTCTGACCAAGCTGGAGGAAATAGATTTACAGATAAAGACATCCTCTCTTTCTCTACAAACGCTCCTGGAAGGGTTTCTCTTTGAATACTGTCGCTTTCTTGGAGAAGATCGTGTTATTTGGAAGGGGAGGCGTTAAGTAATTCGACCTGATGGCTCAAACGGGATTTGTACCTGTTGCCCTTGTTTTCGTGGATGGTCCCTTTTTTTATTGACTTATCGATGGTTGAAAATGTTGTTGGCAGAAGTTTTTGAGCCTCTTCTCTTTCATTATTTTGAATAGCCGTTCGCAGCGCTTTAATTTGGGTTCGCAATACGGACTTGTTGCTCTGATTGATGGTGTTTTTTTTGAGGCTCTGCCTCCACTGTTTGATTGCGGACTTATGATTAGCCATTTTTTTCTCCTGCAAAG
>CAZEWV010000146.1:1866-6765 GCA_964516025.1 uncultured Eubacteriales bacterium | reverse complement strand
ATCCTGGGGCGTTTTGTTTTGTCC
Source organism: uncultured Eubacteriales bacterium (assembly GCA_964516025.1). Taxonomy (GTDB): domain Bacteria; phylum Acidobacteriota; class Aminicenantia; order Aminicenantales; family Aminicenantaceae; genus JAUWVG01. The sequence goes on along the minus strand of CAZEWV010000146.1, from coordinate 6,741 downwards.
CTGTCGCCTCCGGCACCGAAAACAAGGATGATTCTTTCCCGTGCGAGACCCTGAGCTGTTTCCAAAAGATTTTTTAGGGCATCATCCGTATGTGCATAATCGACGTAAATATGAATCCCCAGCGAATTTTGGATTCTTTCGAATCTGCCCGGCACAACACGCAGAGCGGCTATCCCTTCTCGAATGGCGTCTGTGGGGATATCCATGGCCAGCGACGCAGCTAGAGAAGACAGCGTATTGTATACATTAGGTTTCCCAATTAGGCGGGACGACACTGACATTTTTCCTGATGGAAATTTAGCTGTCAATTTTGTCCCATTCGTATTAAATTCAAATTTCTCTGCGGACACCATTGCAGCGGAATGAAGACCGATAGATATGAATTCCATGGAGATGTCAGAAATCAATTTTTTTCCCCAATCATCATCCGCATTGATAACGGCGATCCGATTGTTTTGTCCTGCATGGAACAGTTTCTTCTTGGCTTCAAAATATGAATCCATGCTTTGGTGATAATCCATATGTTCACCACTCAGATTGGTGAACACGGCCACATCAAACTCTATTCCCGTTACTCTTTTGAGTTCCAGGGCATGGGAGGAGACTTCCATGATGCAGTGCGTGGCTCCTCCGTCGACCATCTGTCTGAGCATTTTCTGCAGGTCGTTTGCCTCTGGAGTTGTACGTTCGGCGAGTCTATCGAGATTGGGACCTCGATAGGAGATGGTGCCGATAACTCCAGGGATAAATTTTGCCTTTTTTAAAATTTCCTCCAGAATGTAGGAAACGGTCGTTTTTCCTTTTGTTCCTGTGATTCCAACGATTTTTAGCTCTTTGGACGGATGGCAGTAAAAGTTTGCTGAACACAAGCCAAGCGCCTCCCTTTCATCGGAGACTTGTATCCAGGCCTTGGGAAACAAATTAGGTTTTTTGCGGCTTGAAAGGACCGCTTCTGCTCCGCCCTGGAGGGCCTTCTCGATGAAGGCAAAGCCGTCCATTTTTTCTCCTTGAACGGCTACAAATACATACCCAGTTTGAACTTCTCGGGAATCATGGGTAATTCCTTTTATATCCACATCCCATGGTCCCTCAAATACCGTACTGGGGACTCCTTCGAGAACTTCACTGAGCTTCATTATTCTTGGATTTCCCTGTTTTCCGCTGTAATGAATGTTCTCGCTGGAACTGTTTTGGGAGGGATTCGGAAATAACGGAAAATCTGTTTGCCGATTTCACGAAAAATAGGGGCCGCAACCTGACCGCCGTAGAATAATCCTTTGGGATTATCGATGACCACAACCATGGAAAAGAGAGGAGTTTCAACAGGAGCAAATCCAACAAAAGAAGCCGTATGTTTACTGGATGAATAACCGCCGATAGCGGGATCAAATTTTTGTGCCGTGCCGGTTTTTCCGGCAGTGCTGTACCCTTCAATGTGGGCTGCTGTTCCGGTTCCAACTTCTGTGACCTGCTGGAAAATACTGATGAGTTGAAAGGCGATATTCTCTGTGATAACCCTCCTGTATTCATACGGTTGTTTTTGATTTTTTTCCCGATTGAGCACAATATTCTTGACGATCATCGGTCTTGTGGCCACGCCTCTGTTGGCAATGACGTTGATAGCCTGCAGCATCTGGATGGCTGTCACGGAAATTTCATACCCGATCGAGAGAGAGGCCAGTGATATGGGTTTCCAATCCTTTAAGGGATTCAAGATCCCTTTTTCTTCGCCGGGAAGGTCCACTCCCGTTTTTTGGCCGTAGCCGTAAGTCCGGATCATATTGAAGAGATTTTGATCTCCAATCAGCTGCCCGATTTGAATCGTGCCGATATTGGAGGAATGGATGATGACGTCCGGGAAGGCCAGCGTTTCAAAATCCTCATGATCCGTGAAAATTTTTCCACCATGCTCCTGAGGTTGGCTGCAGTCAAAGACATCGGAAAAACTCACTCTCCCGGATTCGAGAGCCGCCGATGCCGTGACGATTTTAAACGTTGATCCCGGATCGAAAAGGTGCTGGATGGCTCTGATCTTTCCCCAGGATTCAATCGAGGAAGGGGGATGATTGAGATCAAAGTCGGGATAATTGGCCAGTGCCAAAATTTCACCGGTTTCCGGATGAGAAACGATGACGACCCCCCAGTCGGCACTGCGAGTGGTTACAGCCTTGGACAGTTCCTTTTCTGCGATGTACTGAATGGTTTCATCAATAGTTAATATCAGGTCTTTTCCGGGAATGGGCTGTTCGATAATCTCATGCTGATAATCTCTTCTTATCCCATCTTTGAGGATGAGGCGTCTTCCCTTATATCCAAGGAGAACTGAATCGTATTTGTATTCAATGCCGCTCAATCCGCTGTCATCGATATTGACTCTTCCGATGAGATGAGATGCGAGCTTGCCTTGGGGATAGAACCTTTTATTCTCATAATCGAGGAAGACACCGTTCAGTTGGAGGCTCATGACCTTTTCTGCTTTCTCAGGATCGATTGGTCTCTTGACCCAGATAAAAGTTTTTTGCTCCTCAATGTGAGTGCGGATGCGCTTCACTTCGCTTGGAGACAAGCCGCAGATTGCAGATATTTTATTTATTTTATCCAGCTGAGAGCTAATGGATTCTCCTTGAGATGGCTGAAAAAAAACAGATGGACTCGGCATGCTTCGCGCGAGAATCGTGCCGTTCCTGTCGAAGATGGTGCCTCTTTTGGGAAAAACATCGATGATATTTTGGTTTTGATCGAGGACGATGCTTCTGTATTGATTAGCGTTTATGACCTGGAGCTGAACGAGACGCAGAACAAGAGCTCCCAACCACATGAGGAAAAACATCACCAGGATGATGGTTCTTTTTTTTACGCGTCTCCGCAAAGAATTTTTCATTGGTTCTGCGGTCTTAAATCTTTTTCGCCTTTTTCGAAGATGATTTGCTTTTCACTGGGGAAGACCATTCTCAATTCCTGCTTGGCTATTTGTTCGACTCTGTCAAGGGAGAGAAGTGAAGCCTTATGTGTCTCTAATTGTTCGATATCACCTCTCAACCGTTCAATCTCCTCTTCCAGATCTTTTGTTTTATAGCCAATTTTGACTGATTCTGCTTGATGCCAGATGTAGAATGTCAGAAAGAATATGACAATGAAACCGGCGAAAATACTCAGCCCCAAATTTTTTATATTGACTTTTTTGGTGATCATTCAGATTCTTTCCGCCGCTCTCAATTTGGCCGATCTCGCCCTGAAGTTCGACGAAATTTCCTCCTCAGAGGCAGTAAAAGGCTTTTTTGTCAATATTTTTATCGAAGCAGGGTGGTCGTTCTGGACGGCCAACCGGACGAACGTTTGTTTTACAATTCTATCTTCCAATGAGTGGAAAGAAATGACGAGAAATCGTGCTTTTTTAGGACATTTCAGAATAATTCTTTCTAGAAAATTCGATAGATTTTTGAGCTCCTGGTTGACTTCAATCCTAATGGCTTGAAAGACGCGCGCGGCGGGATGGGATTTGCCTTTCTGGGCACGCCATCGGCATACGTCCTCGACAATTCGAAAAAGCTGATGGGTCGTTTCAATTTTATTTCCCTTTCTTCTTGAAACAATTTCATGCGCTAATCTTTTGGCCTGCCTCAGTTCCCCATAATCCCTGAAGACCTGTGCCAATTTCGGTTCTGAATATCTGTTGATGACTTTGGCGGCGGTAACTTTGTTCATCTGATCCATTCTCATGTCTAAGGGGCCATCATGATGGTAGCTAAATCCTCGCTCTGGGGAATTAAGTTGGAATGAAGACATCCCGAGATCAATCAAAATACCTCTGATTTCAGAAAAATTGAAATTCAAATCAGGAAGGTAACGGAAGTCTGAATGATAGAGGACTAAACGATCGGCATAGGGCAGCAGCCTTTCTTTCGCGAGGACAAGAGATTTTTCGTCTATGTCAAAGCCTATGACGTGTGCTTTAGGATTTGTACGGAGTATTTCTAGGGAGTGGCCTGCAAGACCTACCGTACAGTCAACATAAACTCCTTCCCTTTGAACCTCCAAGAATCCCAGCACATCCTTGAGAAGTACGGGAATGTGCCCATTTCTGCTCATCAAGTTTTGACCTTTATGTCAAGCATTGAAATATGTTCGAAATCTTCATCGGACAAAGGGTTTTTTTCGAGAACTTTGTTAATGGCTTCTCTATTCCATAACTCGAGGTGGTTGTTGAGGCCGATGACTTCAACCTCCTCTTCGAGCTGCGTTTTTTCTCTTAGAACCGGGCTGATCAGAACACGGCCTTTTGGGTCGATCTCATGCTGTCCCCCTTTGAGGTTGACCCGCCTCATGAACATTTTGACATCAGGTTTGAGATGAATAAGACCTGATTTTGTTATTCCGGCAAGTTCTTCCCAGACAGGAAGTGGATAGATTTGAACGGCCTGGTCGCTCAGGGACGTAATGAATAATTCCTTTCCATATTGTTCTTCAATAATGGCGCGGAATTTTTCAGGAATTTTTATTCTACCGCTTTTCCCGATGCGGGCGATGTAGCTTCCTAGTAAATATTTTCCCATATTGTCCCGTTTCGTCCCATTTATTCTTAAAATTATATTGAATTATGAGTTAATGTCAAGGAAAAATGCAAAAAAAAAGGGTTTAATTTTTTTGTTTTCACTATCTTTCTACGAATTGTGGGTACGTAAAAAGACGGATAAAATACCACCCGATTCAACTGAAGGTAAAGGAGAAAAATGCGAAAGACGTGTTTTGCAGGACTAAATATCTTTTGTCAGCAGGATTCGATGAGTTTTTTTGCGATTTCGTGGTCTGTTTCATCCACAAAGATCTTTATCTCTCCCAAGCCGTTAACAGAGAACGCATGGATAGATTGGACGA
>CAZEWV010000146.1:0-1766 GCA_964516025.1 uncultured Eubacteriales bacterium | reverse complement strand
AAGATCTTTATCTCTCCCAAGCCGTTAACAGAGAACGCATGGATAGATTGGACGACGAGTCCTTTGAGGATGCAGGTAATCCCATGGCTTTTGAGAAGGCTTTTGACCACTTCAGCCTCGACGGGGCCCCAAACCTTATGGACAAGCTTGAGGCGTGATTCCGGTGTGGTTTTTATATCGTTATTGTCTTGGTCTGTCATTTTCTCTGCTTTGGAAATAATCCTTTAATATTTTAGCATGGTCGAAAGCCAGTGGGAAATCTATTTCCTCCCTGGAAAAGACTCCGATTTCAACGGCGTCATCTTTTGCCTCTGGAATCCCCTTGGCCCTGGCAACATAGACCGTTGAGATCGTATGAAATCGCGGATCCCTTTTTGGATCTGAGTAAGTGAACATCTGGGTTACAATTTGGATTTCCAGAGAGGTTTCTTCTTTGGCTTCTCGTTTGGCTGCCTGCTCGAGCGATTCGTCATAATCGACAAATCCTCCAGGCAGAGCCCAGCCATAGGGAGGATTCTTTCTTTTTATGAGCACGATCCCCGGTTGTCCGCCGGAATGTTCGATTTCGATTATGATATCAACTGTAGGAATAGGATTTTTAAATTTTTCCATAAGAAGACAGAAAACAGCTGTCAAAAGTCGAGTTTAATCCTTGTAGATGAATTTCTTCTCGAGTTTTTCTAGTTTTTCGACGATCCCTCCGTATTCCAGTTCACTGTAGGGAAGCATGGCCGGTCCGGAGAAACCTTGTTGTCTGATGTCCACGGCTTTTTTGGAAATTTCGAACCGGACATAATCCCAGAAGGGATGGTCGAAGACGTCGGCCGGTTCCGTGAGTTTTCCATTGTTGACACAGAATGCGGCACCGGTTACGACCGGGGGTCCGTCAAAAAAGGAAATTGTGGAGTTCAACTTGCAGGGCATAAGTGGTCCGTTATGACTGCCTCGCATAAAACCGGCAACAAGATGTCCGATCTGATAAGGAGCCAGCACTTCACCAGTAGCAGGGAATTCTCCCTGAACCCTGACAAGTGCGACAGGATCATCTTTACCTGTGTATTTGCCTGCTATGTTGTGGAGACGGGTTGTGGAAATGGATGCAGCCTGGCTTCCTGAGCCGCGCGCGTAGATACTTTCGATGACATATCTTTCACAATCTCTGAGCAGTGCGGCGATGTCATATAATTCATCCGGAGAGCTAAGATCGATGATTTTGTCTTTTTCGGTATGTTCGACATCGATGATTCGGAAAGTAAATCCGTCACTCATCTTAGGGCTCAGAATCAATCCTGCACAGTACATAGGATCTGCAAATCCAAGATAAAATGGAAGACTGTAGCAGCCGGGATCTGTTTTATCTGCTGCAAAAAAGACAAATGGTTCGTTGGGGCGCTCATCGAATTCCATTTCGGCAACAGCGGGTCCCATTCCTTTGATATTGCCGGAGAAGGAATCTTTGAGCAGGTCCTGACCGGCTCCATAGAGACCCTGTTTTTTTGCGACTTCTGTTCCGGCGAGAAAAGCCTCCCAGGCCATCTTATGAATTTTTTCATCTGAGACGCCTCTATCATGTGTGCACAAGATGGCAACATCGTCTCCTGTATGGCTGATATAGTGGTCGATTAAGAGATCCTTTGCCTCTACTTTGACAAAATTTCTGACTTCATTCAAGAGGGCTTTGCTGGGAATAAGATGACCGCCGATACTTCCGATATCTGCTTTCAAGACACTGAGTGTGACTTTCATTCAATCCTCCAAATAAATAT
>CAZEWV010000145.1:0-6767 GCA_964516025.1 uncultured Eubacteriales bacterium | reverse complement strand
GCGATCCATGTAATGTACTCTTGAATCCTTGGTGAGGAGATCATCTCTCCAATCGCAAACAGAAATATTCCCAGGAAGATAAACATCGGCGAAGCAATCATAGAATAACCAAGAACTCCAAATCCCAAGGCCGCCACAAACAGTCCAAACAGGAATGTGGGGATGGCTTTAGATTTTTCTATGACCCGGGACACAAGAATTTGAAAAAAAATGATGATGTAACCGGTAGAAGAGATGGTCTCTCCAAGAATACGTCTGACTCCATCTGTCTTATCCACATGAGAAAAAATGCTGGCAAATCCGGCTCCAAATACCCCTTTTAAATTCAGATAGAGCTGCGCTGTATCGAGATTATTCTCCACATAGAGAGCACACAGATTAAAAAAGGCCCAGAACGGGAGCCAGAAAAAGACTCCCAGTAGAACGATAAGCATAGAAAACTTTAAATCAGAGAATGCAATTCCGATATCTTTAAACTTCTGACCTAAAGTGGTGCCTTCAATCTTTCTTTCCGGTTCCTTGTAAAAAAATATGGTTACGAAAAGCATGACAATTATTGAAATCGCTGCGGCCAAAAACGCATAGTTCCAGGAGATAGCCCTTAATTTTCCCGCAACGATGGGTCCAAACGTTCCTCCCACATTGACCATAGCGTAGAAGATACCAAAACCGAGAGTTTTGTTGGTTTTGTCTGTGGCACATCTGACCGTCCCTGCAACAAGTGGCTTAAATATTCCAGCCGCCAATCCGATGGTGAGCATGGTCAAGGCAATGCCCGAAAAAGTTTTTGTGACAAGGAGAAGCAGAATGGCCGGCAAGTAGGCCAAATAGGCAACTATCAACACTTTTTTGAATCCATATTTATCGGCAAATGTCCCTGAAATGACCGGGATCAAATAGGACATGAACAGAAAAATAGTCTGGACAATACCCAGCTGTCCTCTTGAAAATCCCAGACTCGACATATAAACACCAAAGCCCATATAGATGCCGTAATAGGCAAACCGCTCGAGAACTTCAATCTGATTGGCTACCCAAAACACTCTGGGAAACGGTGTTCGTTCGCCTTTCTTTTTCTTTTCACTCACGACTTTTTCACTCATTGTTCCCTCTAAATTTAAATTTGGTCATCAAAGACCAGACTATCAAACCAATGGAGTCTTCCCAGGTATGGCCACAGGCCTGACCGGAAGGTCTCCCATTTCATAATTCGGTGGTGACAGGTCCAGCTCGGAGGCATTCATGACCCAATCCCAACTCAGGGACCGCCCCGTATAAGCGCTCATCCGCCCCATGATCGCCGTCAGAGTGCTTTCAGCAACTCGCTCTCCCTCATTCAACGGCTTCCCTTCACGTATGCTCTTTATCAGATCGGTGTGTTCCTGCACATAGGGATTGGGCGATTCTTCGGGATATTCATAGGCATTGGTCCCTTTGATATTCCCATTCGCCCCATCCGTGTAGGAAAATCCCTTGGATCCTATAATCCTTTCAGATACATTTGAGCTGCAACCGGCTGTCTGTCGACAGTTGCTCATAACACGGACACCGTTGGGATACTCATAATCCACACAGAAATGATCGAAGATGTTTCCGTACTCTGCGCCAGTTCTGACCTGTCGTCCTCCCATACCCGAGCACTTTTCAGGATGAGTTCCAATGGCCCAGTTGATTACATCAAGGTTATGCACATGCTGTTCGACGATATGGTCACCGGAAAGCCAGGTCAAAAAAAGCCAGTTGCGGATATGCCATTCCATATCGGACCAATCTTTCACGACTCGATTGGCCCAGTTCATGGCAGCCCTATTAACCCAGAGATTTCCCATATTCCAATAGCACTGACCTGAGACAATATCCCCGATTTCGCCGTTGTGAATCCGTTTCATAATTTCCAAATAATGTGCCTGGTGACGGCGCTGCGTACCGGACACTATGGCCAGGCCTTTTTCTTTGGCTATTTTTGAACTGGCAATCACCGATCGAATGCCTTTTGGATCGACAGCCACGGGTTTTTCCATAAAGATATGCTTTCCTGCTTCAACGGAAGCCTTCAAATGCTCAGGCCTAAAATGTGGAGGTGTGGCCAGAATCACCATGTCAATGTCACATTGAAGAACCTTTTTAAAGTTATCAAATCCGCTGAAACTTGTCTCAGGGGTAACCGAGATATTTTCCGGCTTGAGGTCTTTTTTCAGCCTGGCCAGTGAGCTATCCACCTGGTCTTGAAACAGGTCACCGATGGCCGCGATATTCACATTAGGAGAAGAGCGGACACAGTTCCTGGCCGCCCCTGTCCCGCGTCCGCCGCTACCGATAAGCCCAACACGGATCTGGTCAGAAGCAGCCGCAAAAAGGCCTCCGGAACTAGGAATAAGAGTGGCTAAAGATACCGCCGAAGTTGTCTTGATAAAATCCCTCCGTGACATATTATGTTTTGTTTTTTTGTCTTCCATCAAAAAACTCCCTCATATAATTAATGAATTTTTTTATTGAACATTTTTTATGCAGGTTAAAAGTCATCGCAAGCTCTATAAGCTGCAATAACGGCTTTTTCGCCCTCGATTCCCGGCATCTTTTTGCCGTGTTCCATACACAACACTCCATCGTATCCCTTTTGATGGAGATGTTTGAATATATTCTTATAATTGATCTCCCCGGTTGTTGGCTCTTTGCGGCCCGGATTGTCTCCAATGTGGAAACTTGCAGTTTCATCCCAGGATCTATCGAGGTTCGGGATCAAATTCCCCTCTGAAATCTGCTGGTGGTAGAAGTCATTGACAATCTTGCAGCTGGGACTGTTCACCGCCTTACAGATCTGGTAGGACTGTGGAATTTTTGTCAGAAAAAGACCGGGATGATCCCAGGGATTAAGCGGCTCAATGACCATCACAAGACCCGATGGTTCACAAATTTCGGCGAGGTATTTGAGATTGTCCACAACATTGGCCGTTTGGTAATCCCATTCCAGTCTCTCATCGTAGCGTCCCGGGACAACAAGAGCCCATTTGGCCTGTACACGCTTAGCCACTTCAACAGCCTCCCTCATCCGTGCTGAAAGCATTTGGCGAATCTCTTTATCCCGCGTTACCAAAGATTTTACTTTAAAATCAGCGTAGGCCACAAACGGCCCCCACGCCATATCCAATCTGTTCATTTCTCTTGCGATAGCTTCCTGCTCTTGAACAGATTTCCCCATTAAGCCATTGTCAAACATCGCACGAAAACCCTGTGCACGCATAAATTTGAGATTGTCGGCGGGATCTCTCCCGGCATGCTGCCTAAACATTCCCAGAGATGGGGCATATTTAAGTTTAAAATCAGCTCCTTCCGCATTTACAGACTGATAATTATTGGATAATACGCGGAGAGGGTTGATAGATAAGGCCGCCGTGACCACAGCGGCTCCTCCAATGAAATGACGTCGTGATATTTTTTTTAAACGAGGTTCACCAACGTTATTCTCTCGCATGGGAATACTCCTTTTTGCTTACTTTATAGAAGGGACATGTGCTTGAATTTTGTAAAGACATGAACAAAAGCATGTTTTTGTAACTGCATTCTATTGAAAGCCCCTCCAATTTTCAAGACAAAAATAAAAGCGTTGCTTGACATAAAATACGTGAATCTATATTACTTATGACGAATACTAATGAGGAAAAGGTAATCATTTCAGAAAGGAGATCTTCCATGAATACCAAAAATAAAAATCCCGTCCAAAAGGGAAATGAAATAAGCCGGCGGCAATTCCTCGGTCAAAGTGCAGTGGCTGCGGCAGGATTTATGGTTGTCCCCAGGCACGTTCTGGGCGGACCCGGCCAAACAGCACCGAGTGACTTACTGAATATAGGCTGTGTGGGAGTGGGAGGAAAAGGTTCGTCCGACATTAGAAGTCTCAACTCGGAAAATATCATCGCCCTCTGCGACGTTAGCGACACACAGACAGCAAGATTCCTCAAATCCAGGAGAAACAATCCTGAAAAACTGGCGATGTATGAAAAGGCCGGGAAGTACCGCGACTTTCGGATCATGCTGGAGAAGGAAAAATCGATCGATGCCATTACCGTCAGCACTCCTGACCATAACCACGCAGTCATCGCCATGATGGCCATAAAAATGGGCAAACACGTGTTTGTTCAAAAACCCCTGACACATACGATAAAAGAAGCCAGACTTCTTGAGGAAGCGGCAAAAAAACACAACATTGTTTCCCAGATGGGAAACCAGGGCCATGCCGGAGAAGGAGCCCGTTTGATTAACGAATGGATCTGGGACGGAGCCATCGGTGATGTTGGTGAAGTTCATGTCTGGACAAACAGACCTATCTGGCCTCAAGGGATCAATGCCCCCAAAGAAATCCCGTCCGTTCCATCCACATTGGATTGGAATATTTGGTTGGGTCCGGCACCATTTCGACCCTATCATCCGGCATATGCTCCCTTCAACTGGCGAGGCTGGTGGGATTTCGGGACTGGAGTCGTAGGAGACATGGGCGCCCATCTGATGGACCAGCCTTTCTGGGCCCTCAAACTGGGACATCCCACATCCGTCCAGTCCAGCTCGACAAGATTCACTAGAGATTCCTACCCTTTTGCTGAAATGGTCACTTACGAGTTTCCTGCCCGGGAGAATATGGTTCCGGTAAAGTTGACTTGGTATGACGGAGGTCTCATGCCTCCCCGGCCAGCGGATTTCGAGGAAGGCCGGCAGATGGGCGACGACAGCGGCGGTGTCTTATTTGTGGGAAATAAAGGCAATATCATGTGCGGCACATATGGAGGTAATCCACGCATCGTACCGGAAACAAACATGCAGGCCTATAAAAGACCGGAAAAATCAATCCCCCGTTCTCCCGGTATCCATGAAGAGTGGATTGAAGCCATCAAGGCAGGCAAAAAATCGACAACGGACTTTTCCTATTCGGCTCTACTGACACAGGTGATGCTCCTGGCCAATGTTGCAGTCCGAGCACAAAAGGATAAAAAAATCCTGCAGTGGGATGGTGAAAAGATGGAATTCACCAACTTTCCAGAGGCCAACGCATTTATCCACAAAGATTACCGTCCCGGCTGGTCACTATAATCCGAAGGAATCCTTGAAATGAAACGCACGGCATTTTTATCTTTCTTCATTGTACTCGGTTTAGGACTTTTCACCTTCAGCGGCAATCTTTTCCCAGATAAAACCCCTGTTCAAACGGACACTCTGAACAAATGGACAATCCATGATCCCGCCAGACCCATGCCTCCTGTTGTGAATCCCGGCCCCTCTAAACCACCTACTCCTCCCCCTTCTGACGCAACCGTTCTCTTTGACGGCACGGACCTGTCTTTGTGGACCAAAAACAAGGGCGGCCTGGCCGGATGGAAAGTTGAAGACGGATTTATGGAGGTAAATAAAACAGGATCAATCAGGACTGTCCAGGGATTCGGAGACTGCCAGCTTCATGTCGAATGGAGGGCCCCATCCGCTGTTTCCGGAAAAGGCCAGGGGCGCGGCAACAGCGGTGTATTCCTGATGGGAATATACGAAATTCAAGTCCTCGACTGCTACAACAACACCACCTATGCCGATGGGATGACAGCCGCCGCTTACGGACAATTCCCTCCGCTAGTTAATGCCTGCCGACCTCCGGGTGAGTGGCAGACTTTTGACATCACATTTTTTAGGCCCCGATTTGATGCCAAAGACGACCTGACTCATCCGGCAACAATGACCGTTTATCATAATGATATCCTTGTTCACGATCATGTGGAACTCACGGGTCCAACCGTACATAAAAAACGTCCCCCCTATACTAAACATCCTGATAGACTCCCCATCATGCTCCAAGACCACGGCAATCCTGTCCGCTTCCGTAACATTTGGATACAAGATTTAGAGGGTGGGAATAAGAAAAAGCGCGCCCTTTTTGTATGGGGAGGCTGGGAAGGACATGAGCCAAAAAAATGTGTGGATATCTTCGTCCCTTGGCTGGAGAAGCAGGGCTTTGAAGTAGAAGTGTCCGACACCCTGGATTCTTATCTCGATAAAGAAAAAATGAATTCTCTAGATATTATTGTACAGGTTTACACAATGGCTCAGATCACACCAGCGCAGGAACGGGGATTGTTGTCCGCCGTAAGAAACGGCGTGGGGATTGCTGGCTGGCATGGAGGCCTGGCCGATTCTTTCCGAAACAATACGGCCTATCAATTTATGGTCGGTGGGCAGTGGGTCGCTCACCCCGGTGGAGTTGTCGATTATGAGGTCAATATCCGTGACCACAATGATCCCATCACGGCCGGTCTGACTGACTTTAAAATGCACTCCGAGCAGTATTATCTGCATACAGATCCCATCAATGAGGTTTTAGCGACCACAACATTTTCCGACAAACATGCACCCTGGATTAAAGGAGTCGTTATGCCCGTGGTCTGGAAAAAAATGTACGGCAAAGGCCGAGTCTTTTACACCTCACTTGGCCATGTAGCTAAAGATTTTGATGTACCTCAAGCGCTTGAAATCACAAAAAGAGGAATTCTCTGGGCAGCCGGCAGCTTGAAGTAAAAATAATAATCTTCAGGAATCCAGGCTAGATCTATTTTCTCTGCTCCATGAATTTATCCCACAGGTCTCTGCGGATGTGGATAGTTAAGAGGACTTCAGGACGCATTCCATAAAATTCCGACTGGTAGTTTTTGACGATTTGAGGTGGGAGTTTCTCGAGTTCATCCAAAGACATGATGAGTAAAGGGACGTTTTCTAAATCCCCGGCATCCTCCATA
>CAZEWV010000144.1:0-6820 GCA_964516025.1 uncultured Eubacteriales bacterium | reverse complement strand
TCATCATTTTCCTCCTCGGAATCTCCGTTGGAAAGAAAAGCACTGAAATCGTTCTCGCTTCCCAATCTGGGAAAGAGCAGGTTTCAGAAAAAATCAAAGGAGTAAAAACAGTCCCCATCGATGATCCGGAAACCAAGCTTGCTGAAAAAACTACACCTCAACTAAAGAGTGAACCTCAACAAAAAAAAGCAACACCAATCAAGCAGCCGCAGAATTTGGATTGGTTTATCCAAGTCGGAGCATTTAACAATCGAGCAGGAGCACAGGCCACAGCAGATAAGCTAAAAGAGAGTGGCCTAAACGTGATTGTCCTCGATCCCTATGCCTCAAACCAAAGAACCTTTTTTAGAGTGAGGATAGGAGGATATGCGACAAAGGAACTCGCAGAGAAGGCAAAAGCCGAATTGGTTCGAACCGATCCAAAAGCTAAAGATTATTTTGTCATCAGGCAGAGATAAGATTTAGACCTGAATGACACGACGTCACTGTACAAATGAAAATTCGCTTAAAGGATATCCTTTATGCTCTGTTGAGTGGCCTTCTCTCTGCTTTGGCCTTCCCAAAATTCAACCTGTCTTTTTTTATTTGGATATCACTCATTCCTTTACTCTTCATTATCTCTAAAAAAACACCAAAACAATCGTTTCTACTGGGTATGATTGCAGGATTTTCGTTTTACGCCGTCCTTCTCTACTGGATCCCTGATGTCCCAGCCCAATACGGAGATCTTTCATTAGGAATCAGTATCCTTATTTATATTGTTTTCATGCTAGTTTTATCACTCTTCTGGGCGTTTTTTTCTCTTTCTTTTTCTAAAATCCGCAGATCTTTCCCTCATGCCGCCTTTTTATTGGCTCCTTTTCTCTGGATCGTTTTCGAATATGCCCTTGCCCATATCCTCACTGGTTTTCCCTGGGGTCTCATGGGCTATGCCCAATATCAAAATCTTTACTTCATCCAGATGGCTTCCTTGACCGGTATTTATGGTTTATCTTTTGTCATCGTTATGCTTCAAAGTCTTTTTGTCCTTTCTATCCAAACCAGAAAAAAAGCCTTCTTTTTTGTGGGTTTAGCGATCGTCCTCTTTATTCATCTGGGAGGATTATTGAGTCTAAAGAAGATCACGCCATCCTCAGAAACATTCCAGGCGTCTGTCATTCAAGGCAATGTCTCTTCTGACATCTATTGGCCGGACATCTCTTATGAAAAAATTCAGCAGCTCTTTAACGAACATATCGATTTATCGAAGGCCGCCTTTATCTCAGGTTCTCAATTGATTATCTGGCCTGAATTTTCCGTCCCTCTATGCTTCAGTTGTCCTAGTGAGTTCTATCAGAATTTCAAGAGGCACCTCTTTCAATTTGTCCAAGAAACACAAAGTACACTTCTTTTAGGTACAAATGAGATGTTTCCCTTCCAGGATACAAACCAGTATTTTAACACGGCTCTCTGCCTCAGCCCGGATCTCTCCTACACCGAGTACCACAAAATGCATCTTGTTCCATTCGGAGAATACACTCCCTATAAGAAGATCTTCTCGTTCATTAACAAGATGACCCATGCCATAGGAGAGATTTCTCCCGGAGAAGAGTTTCAGCTTCATTCGTTTAAGTCTTTTCAATTCGGTTCCCCGATATGTTATGAAATTATCTTTCCTAATCTTATCCGAAAATTTACTAAAAACGGTGCTCAATTCCTCACCACTCTCACAAACGATGGTTGGTACGGACAGAGTTCAGCTCCCTATCAACACTTTGCCATTGCGGTAGTGCGAGCCGTGGAAAACCGGCGGTTTTTGCTCAGATCCGCAACAACGGGAATCAGTGGAATTATCGATCCCTTCGGTCGAATACTGATCAAGTCAGAGTTGGAAACTCAGACATTTCTGTCCGGTCAAATCACACCTCTGTCAGTCAAGACTTTGTATTCATTAACCGGAGATGTACTTGTCTACACCAGCTTGACTTTATCCTTTCTATTCCTTATTCTTGCATTTATTAGAAGAAATAAATGATGAAAAAAGCACCATCAAAGACGCATCTATCTGAACTCAGAGCCAGCGCGAAAGATCTTTTCGCCAAATTTGAAGAACTCCGAGGTTATCTTTGACCTCGATCAAAAAAAGACAGAAATCGCTGCCATAGATCAAGATCTTTCCTCCCCCGATATCTGGAAAGATCAAAAACGCTTCCAATCTCTTCAACAGAACAAAAAAAGACTGGAACGAACACTTCAATTCTATTCCAAAATGGAGGAGAAAAAGGAAGAACTGGATGTTTGCCTGGAGCTCGCCGACGAAGGGGAGAATGTTGAAACAGAGGTTATCGTGATCCTCGATGACTTCGCTTCAGAGTTGAACGAGGCTGAGTTTCAAGCTCTTTTCTTTGATAGAGACGACCCAAGAAATGCCATTCTAACCATCCATCCAGGTGCCGGGGGGACAGAATCCCAGGATTGGGCTCAAATGCTCCTGCGCATGTACTTGAGATTTTCTGAGAGAAAAGATTACAAGACCGAAATTCTAGATATACAACACGGTGAGGAAGCCGGCATTAAAAGCGCAACTGTACGAATCCAGGGAGACTATGCTTACGGAAACCTCAGCCAGGAATCAGGTGTGCATCGACTGGTCAGAATATCCCCATTTGACGCCAACAAAAGAAGACATACCTCATTTGCAGCCATTTTTGTCTATCCGGAAGTTGACGAAGATATCGAAGTGGACATCAATCCCGATGACCTGCGTATCGACACATACCGTGCTTCAGGCAAGGGGGGACAGCATGTTAATGTTACAGACTCTGCCGTCCGAATCACACACATTCCAACAGGAATTGTTGTTCAATGCCAGAATGAACGGTCCCAGCACAAAAATAAATCTTCAGCTATGAAGGTGCTGAAGTCTCGACTTTATGAACTTGAAAAAAAGAAAAAACTGGAAAAATTGGAAAAACTAGAGGACGCGAAGTCTGAAATCGCATGGGGCAACCAGATCCGCTCCTATGTTCTGCATCCATACAAGCTTATAAAAGACCTCCGTACAAACACTGAGATTGGAAAAGTCGAAAAAGTTCTCGATGGTGATATTGATGAATTCATTAAAGCGAGTCTGTTTCTAAGGAAAAATAAAGGCCAATCTTCTTAGCTTTTTTTGTCTGTTGAATCAAATTTTGCTTTGGAGGCCTCCCACAAAATATTTAATTCATCAAGACTGACCTTCCCTAATTCATCTCCTTGTTCTTCAAGTCTCTCTTCAATGTAGCGAAATCGTCTGTTAAATTTCTCATTTGTCTGCCGGAGTGCAATCTCGGGATTGACACCTAGGAGGCGAGAAACATTTGCCAGAGAAAATAGAAGGTCTCCGATTTCTTCAGCAGCTTCTTCCTTAGTGTCTGACTGAAGAGCTTTTTCAAGTTCATCGAGTTCTTCCCTCACTTTCTCCAGCGCAAGCAAAGGCTGCTTCCAATCAAATCCATATGAAGAGACACGTTGACCTATTTGGAATGCTTTTAGGAGTGAGGGAAGATTGGATGCCATTCCATCCAGTACTGAAGACCTCGTTTTTTCTTTCTTTTTTTGTTGATTCCACAAATTGATAACTTCATTAGAATTGTCTATCGGGTAAGGACCAAAAACATGAGGATGACGTCGAATCATCTTTTGATTGATACCTACCAGGACATCCTGGATTGTGAATTCATTTTTCTCTTTAAATATCCTGGACAAGAAAACCACTTCCATGAGCACATCCCCCAATTCCTCTTTTAAAGACTGAGGATCTCTTGATATTACGGCATCGACCGCTTCGTAAACTTCTTCCAGAAAATAATTCACAATTGTTTTTTCATCCTGCTCTTTATCCCATGGACATCCCTTCTCGCCACGAAGAACATCCAGAATCTTTACAAGCTTTTCAAAAGTATCTTTTGTTTTGGAGAACTCGTTCATTTGTCGCACTTCCTTGAATAAAATGAGTTAATATTGTATTATTTTTTTCCGATCTTAGAAAACTATATTTTATTTGTTTACCTGAATTATTCATAACCATTTAAAGATTCTGGAGGGCGGTATGACTACCAAAGATAAAGATAAAAAAAGTAAAAAAGAAGAAAAGGAAAAAAAAGAAAAGACAGAAACACTCGAAAATCAAAATGAAATGCTTCCGCCTTTGGATTTCAGCTCACTTTTCCTCCCTTTCTACACGCAAGCTCTTTTCAAACTCGGTACTGCAGAAGATCCGATCTCAAAAAAGATCGATGAAAACACAGATCTCGCCAAAAGGCTTATCGATCTTCTCGATCTCCTCAAAGAAAAAACACAAGGAAATTTAAAGTCTGAAGAGGAAGCCCTTATCAATAACGGACTCCATCAGCTGAAAATGCTGTACATGGAGAAAACAAAAATCATTAAGCTCTAACGGCATGCAAATAATCCGCCGCATCGAAGACTTCCCAACTCAAATAAAGAGCACTGTAACAGCTATCGGCAATTTTGATGGAATCCATCTCGGACATAAAAAGATACTTCAATTTCTCGTAGACGAAGCGGAAAAACACAAATTGCCTTCTCTGGTTCTGACTTTCTCCCCACACCCAGAAAGATATTTCAAAAAAAATACCGTTAACATGATCCATACAATGGACCAGCGGTTAACAGAAATCGAAAAAAACAACATCAGCATTACCTTTGTCCTGCCTTTCAGTGATGATATTGCCAATCTCAGCAGCCGGGATTTCATTCAAAAAATTATGATAGACACACTTCACGCCGAGGAAATCATAGTTGGAGATAATTTCCGTTTTGGAAAGAATAGAACTGGGAATGTGCGCATTCTTCAAAAACTCTCATCTCTCTGTGGTTTCAATTTTTTCTCCATCCCTTCTGAAAAAAGAAACGGCCTTATCGTCAGTAGCAGCCTCATCCGAACCTATCTTCTGACAGGAGATATTGAAAAAGCCAACGCACTGCTCGGACACCCTTATGAAATCGAAGGGACTGTCATCAAAGGCCATTCAAGGGGAAAAAACCTTGGTTTTCCGACAGCTAACATTTCCTCAATAAACGAAATTATTCCCCATGGAATATTTTTTTCCTATGTCTGTTTTCAAGGACAAAAACGACCGTCTTTAACCAATATCGGGACCAGTCCTACTTTTGGCCCTTCAGAAACACAGATCGAGTCATACATCATTGATTTCACTGAAAATCTTTACGGTCAAACACAGAAAATCCAGCTGTTGAAAAAATTCAGAGACGAGATCAAATTCAACACACCCGAGCAGTTGGTCGAACAATTGAAAAAAGATCTCGCCGCCGCCAAATCTTTCTTCAAACTTTAGTCCTCTCGTACTGTCCTCTTTTCTTGACATTTTGCCCTAAATAGTGCATTTTCTTATAAAACAAATACGACAGATGAGATTAGTTCTCAATACACTCATAACACCTGTCAACATCTTTTTTTGGATCAATGCTTATGCCTAAAGATAAGGAGTCGCTGCATGGAAGATAAAATAAAGGCAAAAATCATGGATGCGCGCAAAATGAAGAGAGCCTTCATCAGGATTGCCACGGAAATCACTGAACGTAACCGTGATCTGAATAATCTCGTTATCATCGGAATCAGAACTCGGGGTGTCTATGTGGCAAAAAGAATCGCCAAACATATCAAAGATCTGGAAAACATTGAAGTTCCTATCGGGGTTCTTGACATCACTCTCTATAGGGACGATTTTTCTGATCTCGAAGCGCAGCACATTGTCAAGACCACAGAAATCAACTTTTCCGTAAAGAATAGAGATATTCTTCTGGTCGATGACGTTCTTTTTACGGGACGTACCATACGCGCGGCCATGGACAGCTTAATGGATCTTGGCCGTCCCAAAACCATTCAGCTTCTTGTCTATATTGATCGGGGTCATCGAGAACTTCCAATCAGAGCTGATTATGTGGGCAAATTTCTCCCCACATCAAGAAAAGAAGTTGTTCAAGTCCGGTTGAAAGAAATTGACGGTACCGAAGAAGTCCTCATAACTGAGCCGGTTGAAATAAACTAGAGGAGATTCACAGTGCCTTTCAAACACAAACATCTCATCAGAATCAAAGACCTTTCTGCTTCTGATATTTTTACTATCCTGGATACTGCTGAATCCTTTCTGGAAATCTCCAGTCGAGAAGTGAAAAAAGTTCCCATTCTCAGGGGGAAAACGATCATCAACCTCTTCTTCGAGGCCAGCACTCGAACAAGGAGTTCATTCGAACTTGCGGCAAAAAGATTGAGCGCAGACATCACCAATTTCACCAAGCAGAGCAGTGCGGTCACGAAAGGAGAAACGCTGAAGGATACAGTCCTCAATCTTGAAGCCATGAAAACAGATGCGATTATTGTCCGCCATGCCGCAGCCGGTGTCCCCTATTTCATCAGCACTTTCTGCACTTCACACATCATTAATGCCGGAGACGGAGCTCATGAACACCCGACACAGGCTCTCTTAGATGCTTTCACTATTCGTCAGAAAAAAAAGAACTTCTCGGGTCTGAAGGTTGTTTTAGTCGGCGATATCCTACACAGCCGCGTAGCCAGATCAAACATCTCACTTCTAAACACACTGGGAGCTCAGGTTGTCTGTGTGGGCCCCCCTCCCATTCTACCTAAAAAGTTCAAAAAATTCGGAGTAGAAGTTGAATACAACCTGGATCGAGCATTAGAAGGAGCGGATGTGGTCATGATGCTGCGCATTCAACTCGAGCGTCAGCAGAAGAATCTATTCCCCTCTATACGAGAATACAGAAATCTCTTCAGTTTAACCCCAAAAAGATTCCG
>CAZEWV010000143.1:0-6826 GCA_964516025.1 uncultured Eubacteriales bacterium | reverse complement strand
CCGCATAAAGATATGAATTTAGAAAAAAAGAAATAATAATTAAAAAAATACAAATGAAGCCGGCCTTTGTTTTCTTCACAGCTCTTTTCCTTTTTAAAATAATTATTCTATATCCAATCTAATAGACTCTTCCATATGCGGATTCGTTTATCAATCTGCGACATATCCGGATCGATGAGTGATTCTATAGCTTTGACCTTTCACCTTAACTTTTATCTTTTTGAACGTCCCGTCTGCTTTGTAATCCTTTGGAGAATAGTAGAGGAGATAGTAGCTTTCTGAATAATCAACAGCTCTCTCAAAAGATGCTGCGGCATTTGCTGAGGTGTCCTTAAGACCCCCAGTCACTTCCGCCATTTCCCAAAAGCCCCGAAAAGATTGCATGGCAGATTCCACATCTGGCGTTCTTCGCTGTCTTTTAAGATCTGAGTCAACAACGGAATTTGTAATGTATAAAAAGTTACATGTTATTGAAGAGTCAGCAAAGGCATTCCTTAATTTTTCAGAATCAAGAGATACATCATTTAACAATTCTAT
Source organism: uncultured Eubacteriales bacterium (assembly GCA_964516025.1). GTDB lineage: Bacteria > Acidobacteriota > Aminicenantia > Aminicenantales > Aminicenantaceae > JAUWVG01. Next base: position 6,289 of record CAZEWV010000143.1, on the reverse strand, counting down.
TCTATCGGACCAAGTTATATACGGGGGGATAGGCATTAATCTTTCCTGAAAAAAGAAATAGACATGTTTCTGTCCATCATTCGCTTTTATGAAATCAGCAAAAGCTTCAGCCTTTTTTACATCAAAATGTGTCAGATTCTTTAGCCGTCTTAGTGCTTGCAACACCATATCTCTTAGGCCCATTTTCACATCATCAAATCCAATTAATTGATCAGTTGTACGGATAGTATTAATTAGACTCCTGTATTCTGAGCTGCTCAGCTTTGCATCCTTCCTTATTTTGCCTTTTAAATGGTTTGCAATTTCCTCCCGGGATACTCTTTCCAAGGTTTGGCTATTTAAGTTATATGTATTGGCTGGAGTAGCAATAATAAGAGAATCACCCGATCTTATCACACTTTCAAAAAAGTAGTCCAAAACCTCTCCTATTTTTGGCAGATAGTCAATGATTTCGAACATAAGAACAAAAGTCCTCGAAGGATTTGGGGTGAATAATTTTGGAACTTCCTTTTTTATTGCTTCATCTTCTTTTTTAATCTCTTTTCTTATGATTTCAGTCTTGCGTATTAAATACACTGCTTCAACGCTCTGGAGAACGCCTTCCTCATAGATCTCAAAATCTTCGATGGTCAGATTATCTATAAAAGTCTTTCCCTTAAAGACCCTGACCGGAACTTCAATATTAATGGCAACGGCTTCCTCTTGGATTTCCTGGGCAAAGAGGGCTAAGCCTAATACAAGAATTACTATTATAATTGTATGTTTTTTCAAACTGGATCCCCTTCTATAGTATCCATCAAAGTTTTCTATAGCAAACTTTGTGCCAACAAGACCTAGGCAGATATCAGTATTTTAATTTATTTTTCTGTCCTTATATATGGATAATTGTAGTTATTCTCCCTATAGACAAATTGTCCGGGTGGACTCAGGTTGAACACCCATGCTTCTAGATCTGGGGCTTAGGTATTTCGTCTAACTTTAAAAATGAGAATTATGCATTTAAAAAAGAAGTTTCAATATAGACTAAAGATTACAAAACCCTTCGAATCCATTCATTGAAGTCTTTTTTGCTTTGAATTCACAAAAATTTGCTCTATTAAAATAGAAGCAATTTGAGCTGGACTCACACAAGAACCTTTTTTACTCCAGTTCTTTGCAATGTTCTCTAGTCTGTCCCATCCCTCTTCTGAAAATCGAACCTTACGAACAACAGGTTTGTCAATTAGTGTAGGGCGCCCTCCATTTGATGCCAAGCAGGACTGTATCAAATCTCTCAAATTATCTAGAATTGGGGGCGAATAATAAAAAGGGAAAGGAACGGATTCGTGATAAGAAGCTCCTGTGATTCTTTTTATTTTTGATGGAGAAAGTTTTTTTTTATTCATTTTTTTACTCCTTAAAGATGGATGTAATACATCTCTCCATCTATAACAAAAGCAACTGATTCTTGATTTGTTTCGATGCCAAATTCTTTTAAAATACTCGTAACCGTTTTTATATTTTGTTCAATAAAATCATCTTCAGAAACAAAAGAAACAATCATCCTTGTCTCTTCAATAATAACATCGGTCTCAATGTTGCCTACCGTATCAATCTTTCGATACGAACCACGAGAGGGATATGAGGTAGCACCTCGAAAAAGAACTCCCATAATTTCAAGCATCCTTGTCTCCCACGGTTCAACGTCGAATACTTTCCCCACACAATCCTTATTTGGAAGATAAACAATAATGATATGATCAAATACAACAGGGAAACACACTTTAATCCAATCATGCCATGCTGTGCCTCTATTTTTATCTTCCATATTTAAGATAAGGCTTTCGGTGCAGAAAGTCAAGCTATAATTTGTTTAAGAAAATCATCAATTTTATAAGTAGGCTCAAACTGAAGGACACTCATCTCTTTTGCTTTTGTTCCCAATCAAATTTTATATCACAGAGAAAGTTTAGGGTCAAATGAAATGACGGTCAAATCGACTGGGAAGGGCTTAATTCGTGTTCACGAGTTCAATCAAATATAAAGGAGATAAAAAATGTTTCCTTTTGAGAGCCCGAATTCTCTTTGTAGACTAACCCAATGCCGATTCTTCTTAATTGGGTTTTTCTGACTATCCTGCTCAGGGGGGCAGGAAGGAGAGTCAAATCCCCCGTCTCGTAGGTAAAGGTTTCGTATTTTTTAGATCCACTGTAGTTCGGCATCTCACTTCTTCTCCCCTGCAAGGCATTTGATGCCATTCTTTCGGCGGTTTTGGAGAGCCTCTCATTAAGAGTGAACACTTTCAAGCCGGATTGATTTCGGATTTTATTGATCAATTCGAGAACATGTTCTTTCTGCTCCTCGATATTCAAAGTGAGAGGTCTGTTTTCAGTAAAGAGCATAAGAGCAAGAGAATAAACTCCTCCGGGAAAATCTTCATTTTTGCCAAACCAGATCCCCAATGCTCCACTGTTGCACCGCGGATCGAAGGCTTCAGGAAAATCAAGATCTTCTTGAGTCAAGCTTGGCGTTGAAAGAAAAACAATATATGTCTCTCCAAATTCTGGAGGGATTTTCGGTAAAGCCTGCCCATTTGCTTTTCTTTCAGCTAAATTTTTTGCAAATTCTTCGGCATCCTGCCAAATATCGAGAGAAGGGAGGTCTTTTAAATGTCTTTCTGTGTTGATGCGATCCAAAACAATTTGTCTGACCTGTTTGTCTGTTTTAATCAGGAGAGGGTGCAGGAAATCCTGAGTAATGAAATATCCTTTATGCTCCTGGTGGACGATTCCTATCCCAATTTGTGTAAAATCTGGATTCAGCCACAAAAGTTTCGCTGAAGGCCACATTTTCCCCTGCTCCCATATAATAAATACCCGCATCCTCTAACCGATTGGTCAATGATTTTCCGCTTGATGAGAGATTGGAAAGTTCTAGATTTTCTTGGTTGGCCATATCTAGACTGTGCTGCCGAGCCATGTCTGTTAAGGTAGTCGAAAGTTCTAGAAGAGAAAGGTTATGTAGTTTTCTCTCCTTGTTGATAAGATTCCAGAGTTCCTTTTCTATGGCATCAGTCTTGGGAATCGCCGTCACTTTTTTTGGAGTTTGTGGAGAGACGAAAATTAAATGCGGGATCACAGAAAGAAGGAAAAGAAGAGCCCATAATCTTTCTTTTTTTATTCCAGTATTCATGAATTATTTCTTTGCCTTTCCTCTGTTTATTTTAACATGGAGGAGAAATTGCATGGAGGATAGCAAGATTGTATGTTTTTTCAAACTGGTCTCCCCCATATAGTACCCATCATAGTTTTCTATAGCAATCTTTGTGCCAATTAGACCCAGACTGATATTGGTATTCTGACTAATTTTTTTGTCCTTTTATATGGACAACTGTAGTTATTCTCCCTGTAGACAAATTGACCGGGCAAAATTGAATCCGGTTTATTATTTGAGATTCCCTGCAAAAAATACAAACTATTTCCAATAATTCCTTGCAAAAAATACCATTTTTGAGTATTTTACCAACATGAAACGCACAATCATTAAAGAGCTGATTTCCTGGAAAAACAGAAAGGATCGCAAACCTCTGGTTCTGCGTGGTGCCCGGCAGGTTGGAAAAACATATATCCTGCAAGAATTCGGTAAAATAAATTTTCTCCGTTGTCATTATGTGAATTTTGAGAATGATGAACAACTGGGCACACTGTTTGAAAAGGATCTTTCCCCCTTTCGGATTATCAATGAACTGCAGTTTTACCTTGATACCTCTATAGACACAGCGCATGACCTTGTCATATTCGATGAAATCCAACGTTGTTCTCGAGCGCTGACTGCACTCAAGTACTTTCGGGAGCAGATGCCTGAGCTGGCTCTTGCCAGCGCCGGTTCATTGATCGGAATCAGTCTCGCAGATTCAGCTTTCCCTGTGGGTAATATTACTTTTTTAGATTTATATCCTATGAGCTTTGATGAATTTCTGGAGGGGATTGGAAAACTGCGTTTAGCCGAAACTTTACGGGAGCAAGTTTTTATTGAGCCGCTTCCAGAAATAGCGCACGGGCAATTATGGGATTTATGGAAAAATTACCTTGTTACTGGCGGTCTGCCCGAGGCTGTAAATTGCTATCGTGAGAACCTTGCAAATCTGTATGATGCAATCCAGGCTGTCAGGCGTATCCATCGCGACCTTCTGGACACTTACATGGCCGATCTTGCCAAACACTCCGGCAAGACCAATGCCTTTCACATCGAACGTCTCTGGCGCAATGTAGCGACTCAGCTTGCCCGCACCCAGGACGGGAGCGCATCGAAGTTTCGTTTCAAGGATGCTGTTCCCGGTTTGCGTGGCTATGATCGCTTATCATCTCCACTGGACTGGCTGGAAAACGCAAAACTTATCATACGGACGTCAATCGTGAATCGGGCTGAAACTCCGCTTATTGGTTTTGCGAGAGAAAACCGGTTTAAACTGTACTTTTTTGATGTTGGTCTCCTTGGTGCAGTCAGTAATATTGATCCGGCACTTACTCTGAAATTCGATTATGGAAGCTATAAAGGTTTTGTGGCGGAAAACTTTGTTGCTCAGGAACTGCGTGCTGCCGGAGTCCACAATCTATTCTGCTGGGAAGGACGAACTTCTGAAGTGGAGTTCCTTCTGGAGACTCCATCGGGAATTGTTCCTATAGAAGTTAAATCAGGATGGGTGACAAAGTCTAAAAGCCTAAATGTATATATAGAGCGCTACTCCCCGCAACAGAGTATCATTTTAAGCGGCGAGAATGTCAAAACACACAATTCTCGGTTATATGTGCCGGTTTATGCAGCCGGCCTCTTGGTGAAAATGTTGTCGAAGCAGAAGCTTTGAACCACTTCTCGCTTGCCCCGGTTCCCACTATAATACGACTATCAAAGGCAAGCAGTTTAATCAAAATGCTCAGATCATCTAGAGACACCCCTTGGACAAATCGACTGGGGAAGCGCCAATGGATGGTCAAGCAGCCCTATGTTCGCAGAATCTATTCGACTATAGTGTATTTCACGACAGTGACGATTTCATTTTCGTCTGATTCTCTAATAAATATCAAGTCACCTTGTGTACTTATGATTCCTCGTAAGTCGGTTTTCAGATAAAAGGAATCGACAAATCTGCCGTCAAATTCGAAAACGTCAATAAGGTAGCCTTTCTCTTCATCTCTGGTTGATGTCCGGACCCAGAGTTTGTCGTTAACAATATAAAGTGCACTTATATCGTTAAAAAATTTCGGCGGCGGCGGACCCATTCTCTTTCCGTCTCTACTGTAGATACCACCCCATCTGTAATCCTCCGGGGGTTTTACACGCTTATATTTTCTTCTAAAACTCCTGAGAATTTTATGGGACTCAATATCGTAGAGCTTAACTAAATAGTCTTCGGTGTTTGCAATGAACAGGAATTTATTCTTGTACGGAATACTGGTTAATCTTCCCAAACCGCTCCCTGCGCCTCCCGTCAGAAAAAACTGGTAGGGAAGTGAAAAGTGTTCCTTTATATTTTGGCCATTCCTGTCCATAGAAATTAGAACGTAAGGAGCGTCGAAAACACCTGGTTTATCCCCGGTATCCGGCCGATCATTTTTAAAAAAGAAATATCTTTGGCCATAAAGAAATTGGAAATTTAGAAACCAGAATGACTCATGAAGAGTTACGTCATCAAAAAGCTCGCCGTTTAAATAAAAAGTCATAATCTTAACCGGGCTGGAGGTGATAACGATAAGCTTCCCGTCTCTAAAAACGTAATCCCTCAGGTAATTTATCTCCCCCGGCCCTTGTCCCTTTTTAAAAAAGTTGTGGATGAATGTTCCGTTCCCGTCGAAGCGCAGCAGCTGTTCCCTGTCAGACATGAAAATGGACCCATCAGGGGCCACTTTTACGTTGCTTGGGTATTGAAAGAAGAATTCCCCGCCCTCATCGGTTATCCTTAGTTCCTCCTTGAGCATGAGGATCCGGCCGGCCTTGGAATTAAGCGGCTTTTCCGGATTCTCGATGATGTCTTGTGCAAGTATCTGAGTTGACAGGAGAAACAAAATTAGAATTAACCGTACAAATTTATTCATAGTCAAACTCCTTGGATGCCTTAGGTGATATTTGAAAAAGCAGGCAATCCTTACCCTCAATCTATATACGATAATAAAAAGCAAAACATTTAGTCAAACTGAATGAATAGAACTTTTTCCCTATATTAGCACTCTCTAGAAAATCGACTGGGGGAGATTCAATCCTAGCCTGGATTCCCATGTTAGTTTTTTGACTTAACACCACGGAGCCTTATCCG
>CAZEWV010000142.1:0-6832 GCA_964516025.1 uncultured Eubacteriales bacterium | reverse complement strand
TATCGCAGAGAGTGTGGTGACCTCATAATGCTTCCGCAGAGACATGAGATTGCCATGTCGCTTTGCTCCTCGCAACAAATACGTCCCGTGACAAAGCAGATGGGGTATTATCGACTCGCCTTTAGTGTAAAAAATGTCAATTTTGGATAAAAAGTCTAATGATAACAATGTTTTCAAATTATTTTCTCGAAAAGCAAAGGAACATACTGAAAATACTGAAATTGAAGTAAACATAGACATTTTTTATGAATTATGCAGGATAATTATTCGGGAGGATAGTCTCTTTTCTGGATAATTCCTGTGTCAATAACCAGAAAAGGATGAAGGCCGGATATTTTGTGTTGTGTTTTTGCCAGGGCCAAAAGCTCTCCATCCGGAGAGAACAATCTGAACAGAGGTTCGTGATTCGGATCTTTTTTACTTTTAGGTGCTGGTAAACTATATATATTGAGAATGTTTTTTGGAAGAATATTATTGCCGTTTCTGGCAAGTTTGGCTCCAAACTCAGTCAAGATGATTTTGGGGTATTCCGGGAGTAAAGATTCGAGCGGTTTAAGAAATTCATTGAAATTCTTGGAAGTAGCGAGCTCTGCGATGGTGTCCAGCTGAAGACAGTCTTCGAGAAGAAAGGGGCCAATCGCTGTGCGTTGAAGCTTAGTCAGGTGAGCTCCACAACCCAGTTTTTGACCCAGATCATGAGCAAGAGAGCGGATATACGTTCCCGATGAACATCTGACAAAACACTCTAAATAGGGAAGCTGAATATTTTTAAGATCAAACTCGTGAATAGTTACCTGGCAAGGTTTAGGTTCGATTTTTTTGTTTTCTCGGGCATAGACATAAAGCGGCTTTCCTTTGAATTTTTTTGCAGAAAAAATAGGGGGGATTTGGAGTTGCTTCCCATGGAAATTTTCCATTTTTTGCAAAATGTCCATCTTTTTGGGAAGGTTTGGGGCTTCTTCAGTTGTCGGTTTACCAAACAAGTCGTATGTGTCAGTGGCGACTCCCAACTTGATTTGAGCGAAGTAGGATTTATCAGTTTTCAGATAAAATGGAAAAAGCCGGGTGGCCTTTCCAACAGCAATGATCAAAATCCCTGTAGCGAAAGGGTCCAGGGTGCCAAAGTGCCCTACTTTTTTTATGGCAAGAATCTGTCTGATTCTATCGACGACATCGTGGGAGGTGAGCTTGTACGGCTTATGGACAAGTATCAATCCATCCATGGTTCAATGATGCTAGGACTTTATTTTCAATAGATCATTTACGGTCTTCGGAATATCTATCAATAACTTTTCGTGTTGTCCGCTGACTGTGAAGCCCGCTGCATGTTTATGGCCACCGCCGTCGAAATGTTCTGCAACAAGTGCGGCATTGGCCTCACCCTTTGATCTGATGCTGACTCGATATGTGTTGTCCTTTATTTCTTTGAAAAACAGGACCATTTGTACATCCTTAATGGATCGGGCAAGAGTTGTGATATCTTCGGTTTCGATTTCTTTTAGATTGAGATCGTCAAGGTTTTTTTTGAACATGATGATTGTGGCGATGTTCCCCTTGTCATTCACACGAAGTGTGGAGAGGACAATTCCCATCAGTTTGATTTTTTCAGGAGAATTGATGTTATAAAGCTGTTCAGTAGTATTGATGGGACTAGCGCCGAGTTCGATGAGTTTGAAACAGACTTCGAAAGATCGTGCTCTCGTATTTGAGAATTGAAAGGATCCTGTATCCGAAACAAGGGCACAATACAGATGGTTGGCGATTTGAGGAGTGAAGGGGATATCCAGTTTTTCTCCAAGCAGGAACGCCATGCTGCCTACGGCGGCGGCTTCCGGATCGACCCAGTTGATATCCGCATAGAAATCATTAGAAAAATGATGGTCCATGTTAATTTTAAAGTCTTTTGTGAGATTTTCCTGTCCTGATCTTAAAACATTGGCGCATTCAAGCAGGATGACGGTATCGTAATATCCTGATGGGATTTGTCCGATCTTTATATGTGCAACGTCCTGGAAATTATTGAAGGGGAAAGGAGTCTTATCCTTATTGATGATCGCCATTTCCTTGCCCAACAACTTTCCCATGAAATATAGGGCCAGACTCGTACAGATAGAGTCTCCATCCGGTCGAAGATGAGATGTGATAACGATGCGCTTGCTTTCTAAGATTTTATTCTTAATAAGTTGAATGGGATCGTTTTTCATTTTTTCTTTAGACGCTCTAATATCTTGTCAATATTCTCTTCATACGCACGAGTCGGATCAATTAAAAAAATTAGCATTGGATTATACTTTAAATTTGTTCGAGAGGCAATAGATCTTCGGAGATACCCCATTCTTTTTTCCAGCTTCTCCAGAATCGATGGGTTTGGTTCTTGACTTAAACAGCTCAAATAAACACGAGCTGTTTTTAAATCAGGAGTCATTTCGACTTTGGAAACGGTGATAAGGCTCGAGGAGGAATCCTGAATGGACTCGATCAGCAAACGGCTAAGTGCTTCTTTGAGAAGACTCGAAACTTTTTTTTGTCTGCGGCTTTCAGTCATTTCGATCCTTGAACAAAAAAACGTTCTCAGTAGTAATGTATATTCTGGCTGAGGATTTCTCCATCAATATTTTCTTGAAACTCTGATGTGATTTTTTGAAACATCTGATCAATGATTTTTTTTTGACTGTTTAGAGTCACTATTCCGATGAGTGTTCGCTGCCATTTATCCTGGAAATCGAGTTCAGCAAAGGCGACATTATATTTGTTTTTTAGTCGATCCTTGAAACGCAGCATCCGTTTCCTTTTTTCCTTTAAAGAGTGGGAGTAAGGGAGATGGATGTCTAGAATAAGAAGACCTACAATCATGAACAATTAAAATATCAAAGTTATTCCCGGTACTCTTTTTCGATGATGAATGCCTCGATAATATCACCTTCCTGAATGTCAGTAAATTTCTCGATACCGATTCCACATTCGTAATTTTTTTTCACTTCCGTAACATTTTCCTTGAGATGTTTAAGTGAGGATATTTTGCCTCGATGGATGATTTCGTTATCTCTAAGAATTCTTATCTCAGAGTTTCGATTGATCGTGCCATCTTGGACAAAACATCCGGCAATAACTCCGATTCGGGGAATTTGAAAGATTTTCCTAACTTCTGCCCGCCCTAGGCTCTTTTCTTTGAGTATGGGGTCCAGGAGTCCTGTCAAGGCTTTTTTAATATGGTCAGTCAGCTGGTAGATAACATTATAGGTTCTGATTTCGACGTTTTCTTCTTTGGCCAGGTTTTGAATTTTTTGATTCGCTTTGAGGTTGTAGCCGATAAGAATGGCATTTGAGGCCGAAGCGAGAAGAACATCACTTTCTGTTATATGCCCTGTGGCGGCGTGGATTATTTTGACTTGGACTTCTTCAAGACTCAGATTTGGAAGAATATCTGAAAGCACTTCGACGGAACCCTGAACGTCCCCTTTAATGATAAGAGGAAGGTCCTTGACTTCTCCTTCTTCTATTTTTTGGAAAAGTTGATCGAGAGTCAAATGTTCTGATTCGGCATCGGACTCCTTTTTGGTTTGGTTTTTTCTAAGTTGGGAAATTTTCTTAGACATTTCGACGTTTTGGACAACCTGAAAGAGGTCTCCGGATTCAGGGACATCAATAAAACCGAGGATCTCTACCGGCATAGAGGGTTTGGCCTCCTTCATCACCCCGCCCTTTTCATCGAGGAGAGCCCGGACTTTTCCATGAGTGATCCCTGTAATAAAGGCATCTCCCTGTTTAAGTGTGCCTCTTTGGAGGATGACTGTCGCAACCGCCCCTTTTTTAGCATCCAAATGGGCTTCCAGAACAACTCCAAAAGCTTCGCCATTTGGATTGGCCTTTATTTCGGTGACCTCACTGACGAGCAGAATCATGTCCAAAAGTTCTTCCAGGTTCTTCTTCTCCGTTGCAGAGACTTCCACACTGACTACATCTCCTCCCCAGTCTTCGACGAGGAGGCCTTCCTTGGATAGCTGTTGTTTGGTTTTGTCAACATCGGCATTGGATTTATCGATTTTATTGATGGCCACAATAATAGGGATATCGGCGGCTTTGGCATGGTTGATGGCTTCTTTTGTCTGGGGCATGACACCGTCATCGGCCGCGACGACGAGGATGACGATATCTGTCACTTTGGCCCCTCTGGCTCTTAACTGAGTGAAGGCTTCATGGCCGGGTGTATCCACAAAAGTAATGGGGTGATTGTTATGAGTGACAATATAAGCACCGATATGCTGAGTAATTCCACCAGATTCTTTTCCAACCAGATTTGACTCACGAAAAGAATCGAGAAGAGTGGTCTTGCCGTGGTCAACATGGCCCATGATGGTTACTACGGGGGGACGTACTTCCAACTCATTTGAACGGTTTTCCAAGCGCTGTTTCATTTCATCTTCTACAGAAATAATTTCAATTTCGAGTTCAAGAGTTTCAGAAAGGGATTGAGCGATCGATGGGGTGATAGAATCATTCCCCGTGATGGAAAATCCATCTCTTTTAAGGAGTGTCAAAATGTCTTTGGCTTTCACTTCGAGCTGATCGGAAATTTCTTTTATGTTTAAACCTTCCATTATTTGGATCTTTTGTTGTGTGTCTTCATCGCCATTTTTTTCGGGTTGATTTTTCTCTTGTGATTTCATTTATATATTTTCTCCAGTTATTCTCTTTTTTTTTAATATTAGATCTGATTAATTTCAATCCTATATCCTACTAAAATAGAAGCCAGCCGAACATTCATCCCTTTTTTTCCAATGGCCAGTGACAAGTGGTCTTTTGCGACGACAGCTTGAAGCATTTTTTCACCTTCATTGCGGATGAAAACTCTTTCGATTTTTGCTGGACTAAGGGCGGCCTTGGCATAATCGAGAGGATTTTCAGACCAATCGATAATATCAATTTTTTCACCCTTCAGTTCTTGGCTGATGGCTAAAATCCTGTTGCCCCTGATTCCAATACAGGCTCCCACAGGATCAATGTCTTTTTCTCTTGTGAAGACGGCGACCTTTGCTCTTTCTCCAGGTTGCCTGACTATATCTTTGATCGCTATACTTCCATTGGCAATTTCAGGCGTTTCCAGTTCAAGAAGTTTGGCCAGTAATCGGTTATCCGTACGGGAAACTATGACTTGGGTACCTGAGGATTCTCTGTACACGCGTTTAATAACTGCTTTGACACGATCTCCTTTTCTGAAGTTTTCATTGGGCAGCATTTCTTGCTGCGGAAAGAGAACTTCCATTTTATCCAATTCGAGGATCATATTATTGTTAGACTCAAACCTGCGCAGGACACCTGTAACCATATCTCCCAATCTGGAGGCAAAATGATCATAAATCTTTTCCTGCTCTGCGTCGCGAACCTTCTGAATTATCACTTGTTTGGCCGCCTGTGCAGAAATACGACCCAAAGTTTCAGAGGGAAGATCGATTTCGACGGTCCCTCCAACTTTAGCTTTTGGATCGATGTTTTTGGCGTCTTCTAGAGAAATTTCAGATGCAAGATTCTTAGTTGTTTTCGTAATCGTTTTGACTGAATAGACTCGGAGTTCTCCCTTTTCAGGCTGGAAAGTGACAAAAATATCCTCATCTTGGTTGAAGTATTTAGATGCGGCGACTTTCAGAGATTCTTTTATGGCATCGACAATAATGTGTGTGGCTACACCTCTCTCCTTGCTGAGCTGGACGATAGTATTCCACACTTTTACTTTCATTTATACAGCCTAACCTGAATTATTCTTAAAACGTGAATATTTCTGGCTAACTTGTGTTTCTACAGGGGAGCAAGAATCGTGAATTATAACCGAAAAATTTCAGAATAGCAAATAAAAAGGGGTGTGCTTCGTGTCACATGAACAGGGGGGCAAACACAAGACTGACAACGGCCATGAGTTTGATCAGGATATTCATTGAGGGGCCGGCAGTATCTTTTAAAGGATCTCCGACCGTATCTCCGATAATTGAAGCTGCATGGCAATCTGTGCCTTTTCCCCCGAGATGACCTTCCTCGATCCATTTTTTTGCATTGTCCCAGGCAGCTCCGGCATTTGACATATATATTGCAAGAAGAACTCCTGTGGCCGTAGCTCCAGCTAGAAAGCCGCCCAGAGCCTCTGCACCCAGAATCAGTCCGATGAGGATGGGCATGATGATAGCACTCAATCCGGGGAGAATCATTTCGACAAGAGCTCCTCGTGTGACGATATCAATGCAACGGTCGGAATCAGGCTTGGCTTTCCCTTCCATAAGACCTGGAATTTCCCGGAACTGTCGTCTGATTTCCACGACCATTTTGTTTGCTGCCCGGCCGACGGCATTGAGAGTAAAAGAAGCTATAGCAAAAGGCATCAAAGCTCCAATAAGAAGTCCGATGACCGTACGGACGTTGGTGAGGCTTATAAAATCAAGGTGAGTCGTCTTCTGGTATGCAGAGAACAGCGCCAGGGCAGTAAGAGCTGCAGATCCAATGGCAAAACCTTTCCCAATAGCTGCTGTTGTGTTTCCGGAAGCATCCAGTTTATCCGTAATCTTTCTGACTTCAGGACCCAGTTTGGACATCTCAGCAATCCCTCCGGCATTGTCGGCAATGGGGCCGTAAGAATCTGTGGACATCACAATTCCGATAGTTGCCAGCATTCCTACAGCAGCGAGTGCGATTCCATAGAGATTAGCGAGCTGATAAGAGACATATATGGTGGCAGCGATTGTAAACAGTGGAAGAATTGTGCTCTGAAATCCGAGAGCCATCCCTGTGATAATGGTCGGAGCACTCCCGGATTCGGTCGTTTTGGCCAACCTTTTTACGGGAGGTC